>NZ_JBNFOL010000028.1:0-55354 GCF_057364765.1 Brevibacterium sp. LAARM3_SD1
GGCGGCCCAGCAACCTCGCGCGAGGTTGCTGGGCCGCCGTCAGGTAGTTCGGGGAGGAAAGTGGACGCTGGGACTCAGCGGTGGTGACGGATGAGGGCGACCATGCGGTAGTCGAACTCCTGCCAGCTCGTGATCGGAGCATCGGATTCCATCGCCGCCTGGAGATCCTCGACCTCGGTGCGATCGGATTCGAGTGGGATGTCGAAGGGCATCTCCACATAGATCAGCCCGCTGGCATCGGTGTGGACGATGTCGAAACCGGCCTTTTCCGGGTCGAGTTCGTTGTTCATCACGATGAGCAGACGGTCCGCCGGCGCCTCGTATTCCCTCTCGATGCCATCGACATAGCCCTGCTGGGAACGCAGCTCCCGCTGAGCTTGGATGACGAACGCCGAGTACGCGCCGATGCCGATGACCGGAATCCGCGAGGTCAGCGCCTCCGTGGCGACATCGATGAGCCGCGACCGGGCCTTACGCCCCAGCGGTGACAGATCTCCGCCAGACATGGCGACCCCGTCGAAGCCGACGAGCGAGATCCGCCCATCGTCGTGGCTGGGGTTGAGGATCGTGATGTCGAGGCCGAAACGCGAGTACCAGGGGCGAGTCACCTCGGCGCTCTCTTCGTCCCACCACACGTAGAAGAGGAACGGCACGTTGATCCCAGCCTCCGAGTAGAAGAACGGAGGACGCCGCTCACCTGCGGTGACGTCGAAGGGAACGACGTTTCCCTCGATCGGGGCCGGGCAGGTGGCGAACGAGGTGAACGCGAACGGGTAGTTCACCGCCCGGTTGAAATCGATGACGAGCGACCCGTCCTGGTTCGGCACTCCGAGGTCGATGGTCCGCCACGACGAGGTGGTGCTCCCATTCGTCGAATCGTGGAAGTCCAGCTGGAGTCCGGTCTTCGGGCATCCGGTGGCGAGCAGGCTGACTTCGCCCTGCTGAGTCTCGAAGGTGACGATTCCCGCCGCCTGCGTCTGCAGCTGCAGGTCCTCCTGGGCGGTTTCGATCGTGTAGGTCCGGAACGGATCGAATCGGGTGAACCGAGCGAGGAAGACGAAGTCCGGGTCCGGGTCGAAGACCGGAACCTCGAAGAACTTCCCGAGCAGCGGGGACTTCGAATTGCGCACACGCACACCGAGGCGGCCGCCCCGGTCGATGAGTTCGTAGAGGACGTTGCCGACGGTGAACCAGTTGAGCGATCCGCCGGCAGGAAGCTTAGCGCTGAACCCGTTCTCCTCGACACGGACCTGGGGTCGGGCAGACACAGCGTCGTGTCCGCCGGATCCGGCATCGGCTCCCGCAACAGAATCGCCACCGGCAGAGCCAGAGCCTGCCACGCCCGCGTCGGATCCGCCCGCATTCACCTGGTCCGTGACCGTCGGCAGGGTCGAGGTGTCGCTGGGCACTGCCGGGCTGGTCGCCCGAGTCGGTCCGGAGTTGGTCCCACCCGAATCATTCGTCCCAACACCGCCACCGGCGCCTCCACCCGAGGCACCGCCGTTTTCGACCTTGCTGAGCAGATCGAACGTCTCGGCGGCGGGTCCGGCCTTGATGCCGGTTTTCAGGGACACGGTCACCCACCCGTCGTCGACGGTGAAAGTACCGGGGGCGTCGGTCCAGGTCGATTCGGCGTCGAGCCAGTGCAGTCCGACGACGCTGAGCCAGCCGAACGGTTTCGCCAGTGCCGAGTTTCGTGAGTCGCGCCAGGTGTTCCACTCCGTCACGAACTGGTTCACGTCGAACACTCCTTGCCGTCGCTGGTGCGGTCGCAGGGTCGCTGCCCCCGCCTGATTCTCGAACGCGGTGGCAACCCGGCGCCCGAGACCTGTCTTATGTCATCCAAACTACCGCAAACGATAGGCTGGGGAAATGAATGAATCACTCCCGAGACCGGACACGGCCGCGACGACAGCGGCCGACCTCGGCGACTTCGTCAGCGCATCCCCCAGCTCATACCACGCGGTGGCCACCGCTGCGAAACGGATGGAAGAGGCCGGATTCTCCCGTCTCGACGAGACCGTTCCCTGGGCGCTGACGCCCGGGACCGGGCACTACGTCATCCGCGACGGCGCGCTCATCGCTTGGATGAATCCCACCGTCACCGAGGCGGCTCCCCGGTTCCGCGTGTTCGGTTCCCACACCGATTCCCCCGCTTTCAAGCTCAAACCCGGCGGCGAGTACACCGTCGAGGGCACCCGTCAGGTGGGAGTCGAGATCTACGGCGGGCCGCTGCTGAATTCGTGGCTCGACCGCGAGCTCGCCTTCGCCGGGCGGCTCAGCCTTGCCGACGGCAGCATCGTGCTCGCCCGAACCGGGCCGATCGCCCGCATCCCGCAGCTCGCGATCCACCTGGACCGGCAGGTCAATGAAGGTCTGGCCTTGGACAAGCAGCGTCATACCGCTCCCGTCATCGGTCTGGCCGATCTCGCTGAGGCGGACATCATCGAACTGCTCGCCGCCTCCGCCGGCGTCGATGCCGAAACTGTCGTCGGTCACGACGTCTACACCATTCCCACTCAGGAGCCGGCCCTCTTCGGTGCCGCCGAGGAATTCTTCGCCTCGCCGAGGCTGGACAACCTGCTGTCCGTCCACGCCGGCGTCACCGCACTGACCCAGCTCGATGCCGATAGGCTCGACGGCATCCCCCTGTTGGCGGCCTTCGATCATGAGGAGATCGGGTCGAATTCGCGTTCGGGTGCGTGTGGTCCGTTCCTCGCCGATGTCACCGAGCGCATCGTCGCCTCATTGCTGCCGCAGTCGACGCGCAGCGATTATCTCGCATCGATGGCCTCCTCGGTGTGTGTCTCCTCCGATGCCGGGCATGCTGCCCATCCGAACTATCCGGAACGTCATGATCCGCATGTGCGCCCCCGCCTCGGCGGCGGTCCCCTGCTCAAGCTCAATGCTCAGCAGCGCTACGCCACGGATGCGGTCGGCACCGCGGTGTGGTCGCAGGCGTGCGCGGCCGCCGGAGTCGAATACCAGGATTTCGTCTCGAACAATGCGATGCCCTGCGGTTCGACGATCGGACCGCTGACCGCGACCCGTCTGGGAATGACCACCGTCGACGTCGGTCCTGCCCTGTACTCGATGCACTCGGCACGCGAAATGGTCGCGGTCTCTGACGTCGTCGCTCTCGGCGCGGCCGCGAAGGCGTTCCTCCAGGGCAGCTGACCGCCGCGCCGCATTTCCGGAGGGACTCGATTCCGCCGAAAGTGCAGTTGTCCTCACTGCGTCAGTCGTGATACGAATTGCACGACCCCACGGGAGCCCGCTGCAAGGGCTGAGATCGGA
Source organism: Brevibacterium sp. LAARM3_SD1 (assembly GCF_057364765.1). Taxonomy (NCBI): domain Bacteria; kingdom Bacillati; phylum Actinomycetota; class Actinomycetes; order Micrococcales; family Brevibacteriaceae; genus Brevibacterium; species Brevibacterium sp. LAARM3_SD1. Next base: position 3,298 of record NZ_JBNFOL010000028.1, read on the forward strand.
CTGGATCGTCCGAGACCGTAGAACCTGATCCGGTTGATACCGGCGTAGGAAGTGAGGACTGCAGTTGACTGCATTCACCCCGGAAACACCTGCCCCAGCCACAGCTTCGCCTGACGCGGTTTCGTCTGCCGCAGCGGCGGACGACCAGTTCACCCTCGAGCAGTATCCGACGCATTCGCCGGCATGGATTGATGACGAGGAACACGGCATCCGCGTTCCCGTGACCCGCATCGATCTCGAGGACTCGAACGGCCGTGCCAACGATCCAGTCGATGTCTACCGCACCGTCGGACCGGGCAGCATTCCGGAGGAGGGGCTGCCGGCTCTGCGTTTTCCGTGGATCGAGAACCGCCTCGACACTGAGACGTATGACGCCCGCGGCCACCGCATCGCCGACGATGGTCGTGCGGCCGTACGCCGGGGTGCCCCGTCTCAGCAGTGGAAGGGACGCAAACCGGTTCCTCGTCGCGCCAAGGCCGGCCGCACGGTCACCCAGATGCACTACGCCCGGCAGGGCATCATCACCCCGGAGATGCGGTTCGTGGCGCTTCGTGAGCAGTGCGATGTCGAGCTCGTCCGTGCCGAGCTCGCCGCCGGTCGCGCGATCATTCCGAACAACATCAACCACCCCGAATCCGAGCCGATGATCATCGGTAAGGCGTTCCTCGTCAAGATCAACGCGAACATCGGCAACTCCGCAGTCACCAGCTCCATCGCCGAGGAGGTGCAGAAGCTGCGTTGGGCCGCGAAGTGGGGTGCCGACACCCTGATGGACCTGTCGACCGGCAATGACATCCATACCACCCGGGAATGGATCATCCGCAACTCCCCGATCCCCATCGGCACCGTCCCGATCTACCAGGCCCTGGAGAAGGTCGACGGCGATGCGAACGCACTGACCTGGGAGATCTATCGCGACACCGTCATCGAACAGTGCGAGCAGGGCGTGGACTACATGACCGTCCATGCCGGCGTGCTCCTGCGCTATGTGCCGCTGACGGCCGACCGGGTCACCGGGATGGTCTCCCGCGGAGGATCCATCATAGCCGGCTGGTGCTTGGCCCACCACGAGGAGAACTTCCTCTACACCCACTTCGACGAACTCTGCGAGATCTTCGCCCGCTACGATGTCGCGTTCTCACTCGGCGACGGGCTGCGACCGGGATCCATCGCCGATGCCAATGACGCCGCCCAGTTCGCCGAACTCGACACCCTGGCCGAGCTGACCGAAAGGGCCTGGGCCCACGACGTCCAGGTCATGGTCGAAGGGCCCGGGCATATTCCCCTCCACCTCGTGCGGGAGAACGTCGAACGCCAGCAGGAGCTGTGCCACGGGGCACCGTTCTATACCCTGGGTCCGCTGGTCACGGACATCGCACCCGGCTACGACCACATCACCTCGGCGATCGGGGCGACGGAGATTGCCCGCTACGGCACGGCGATGCTCTGCTACGTCACACCGAAGGAGCATCTGGGCCTGCCCGACCGCGACGATGTCAAGACCGGAGTGATCACGTACAAGATCGCCGCGCATGCCGCCGATGTCGCGAAGGGCCACCCCGGTGCGACGGCCCGCGACGATGCGCTGTCGAAGGCTCGGTTCGAGTTCCGGTGGCGAGACCAGTTCGCCCTCGGCCTCGATCCGGAGACTGCTGAGGCGTTCCACGATGAGACCCTGCCGGCCGAACCGGCGAAGACCGCGCACTTCTGCTCGATGTGCGGGCCGAAATTCTGCTCGATGCGCATCTCCCAGGACATCCGAGACACCTACGGCAGCGCCGAGGCGCAGGCAGCCCTGGCGGGAATGCAGCAGAAGAGCCGCGAGTTCCTCGCATCGGGAGGAGAAGTCTACCTGCCCGATCCGTCCGTCGGACTCAAGGCAGACTGACCGTCTTCAAGGCGTGGCGCGTCGATCGAACTGTGCACGAGTCGGCTTTCGCGCCACGCATTGAACGAGGGGCACGTCCGAGCCAGTAAGTTGACGGTATGAGCGAACTCCAGCATGCCTTCGACGCGCACCTGCACATCATCGATCCGAACCATCCGCTGATCGAGAACAACGGTTATCTGCCCGATCCGTTCACGGTCACTGATTATCGCGCGCGACTCCAGAGCCTCCCCGATGTGGGAGTCGAGATCGCCGGAGGCGCCGTCGTGTCCGGGTCATTCCAACGCTTCGACCAGGGATACCTCATCGACGCCCTGAGCGAATTCGGATCGAACTATGTCGGCGTCACCCAGCTGCCGGATGAGACCACCGATGATCAAATCCAGCGCCTCGACGCAGCCGGCATCAAGGCTCTGCGATTCAATATCGCCCGCGGTGGCTCGGCCACCCTCGACGCCCTCGACAGCTTTGCACGTCGGGTCCATGGCCTCGTCGGATGGCACGCCGAGCTCTATATCGACGCTCGCACGATCACTGAGGACCTCGCCGCACGCATCGCCTCACTTCCGGCGGTGAGCATCGATCATCTGGGCATGCACGAGGACGGACTGTCCACCCTGCTGCGCCTCGTCGAGGCCGGAGTCAAGGTCAAAGCCACTGGGTTCGGTCGTTTGGAGCTCGATCCCGCCGAGGCGGTCCGTCGCATCGTCGACACCGACCCGACCGCTCTGATGGTGGGGACCGACCTGCCGTCGACGCGGGCACGTCGCCCCTTCGCCGACGCTGATTTCGCGCTCCTTCGTCAGGTGCTCACCCCCGCCGAGGCGGACGCCGTGTTCTGGTCGAACGCGGCGAAGTTCTACGGCATCGAGCCTTGATCCGCTGAGTAGGCATTCATCTGTCACCAGTAATATGAGTGAAATGAGTTCACGTCAGTCGAATCTCGCCTCTACTCTGCATAACCTCGACGGTCGCAGCTACGGCAATCTCAAGCAGATCCGCGGCCGCTACACTTTCGGACCGGTCACCGTTTTCATCGACCGGGTCCAGGCCGATCCGTTCGCTTCCCCGTCGAAGGTCCGGGTCCGAGTCGACCGTGCCGATGCGAAGTTCCCGCTCGACCTCACCACTGATCGCGCCGACCGCATCGCCGCCGCCGATTATCTGCTCCGAGCCGGCAACGAGGTGCTTGCGAAGCTCGATCAGCGCGCACTCATCCTCGGCCACCCCGGGCAGGAGATCCTCGAGCGGACGAACATCCTCATCGACAACGCCGGGTTCGAGGCACGACTGCTCGTCAATCTGCCTGCGCGCGGCCGTCGCATCCTCGGCCATCAGGCAGCGGACATCCTCACCCGTGATCTGCCGGAATTCGCCGAACGGCTCTTCCTCTTCGACCGTTGGTCAGGCGCCCCAGCAGGCAGAGGAGGGAACACTCCCGCCCCATCGGCCCAGGGGCTCGCCGACCACGTCCAACTGCACCGGGATCAGCTGGAACTGCGCAGCCACCTCGGCGAAGCAGGACTCATCGGGTTCGTCGGAAATGGAGCGATTCTCCCGCGAAAATCCGGGGATTCGGACCTGCCGATGAAGTCCTCCGATGCGGTTGTCTTCACCTCCCCTCCCGAACTCGAGCACACGGTCGAACTCTCCAGCGGCCGCAGCATCACCGGGATGGGCATCCCACGCGGAGTCACCGTCATCGTCGGCGGCGGCTATCACGGGAAGTCGACGATTCTGCGCGCGCTCGAACGCGGCGTCTACCCGCATATCGCCGGCGACGGACGCGAATGGGTCATCAGCGACCCGACTGCCACCTCCATTCGAGCCGAGGACGGTCGCGCCGTCACCGGCGACGACATCTCGGCGTTCATCAACAACCTACCCTCGGGCTCTGACACGAGATTCTTCTCCACGACGAACGCCAGCGGGTCGACGTCTCAGGCGGCCAACCTCGTCGAGGCCCTCGAGACCGGGGCACGCACGCTGCTCATCGACGAGGACACCTCGGCGACGAACTTCATGATCCGCGATGACCGGATGCGTGCGCTCATCCCCGCCGAGCGCGAACCGATCACTCCGTTCGTCTCCCGCGTGCGCCCGCTGCTGACCGAGCGCGGGGTCTCCACGGTCCTCGTCGCCGGTGGTTCGAGTGCCTTCTTCGAGGTCGCCGACCTCGTCATCGCCCTCGACGCCTATGTCCCCGCCGATGTCACCGCCCGCGCCCGCGAGCTCGTGGGGCCGAGGACGGTGCCGGGCCCTCGGCCGAGGCCCCGGACGCAGTGTTCGCCGCTGCCCCGGCGCGCGTACCCACTGCCGGAGCGCTGCGACCGTCGTCGAAGACGAAATCGGCCAAGGCCAAGGGCCTCGACACGGTGCAGTTCGGTCGAAGCTTCATCGACCTCGCCGCCCTGTCCCAGCTCATCGACGGCCAGCAGACCGGTGCCATCGCCGAGGCGCTGGAGTACCTGGCCGAGATCTTCGACGGCACGACCTCCATCACCGAGGCGCTGACCGAGATCGACGCCATGCTCGATGCCCAGGGCATCGACGGGATCACCGGCCACCGCGCTCATCCCGGTCACCTCGCCCGCCCCCGGACACAGGAGATCGCCGCGGCGCTCAACCGCTTCCGCGGGCTCCGCCTCGTCGATTGAGACCGCCCGTGCCCAGGAGGCGGACGCTCCGTGCACAGGAGGCGGGCGGCTGTCACGGCACCAGTGCGCCGAACCAGTAGGAGGCGACGATGAGGACCACCGTGCCGACCAGCAGCGCCGCATCGACTGCTGTGAAGCGCAGGTGGGCCAGCCGCAGGCTGCGCGTGGCAGCAGTCGCCGTTCCGAACCCGCGGGTCTCGAGGCCTTCGACGGTGGTCCGGGTGCGTCGGGCGGTGTTGAGCATCAGCGGATAGAAGGACTGCACGGCGATGCCTCCCAACCGCGCGAATGTCCGCCAACCGAGGAATCCGTGCCCCCGAGGCGGGGCTCCGCGCAGTCGGTGCCCATCGACGATCGTCTGGAACTCGGTCACCAGCAGCGGCACCATCCGGTAGCCGTAGCTGACGCCGAACCCGACGACGGCGGGGACCCGCAGGGCCTGGAATCCGTCGGAGAGCTTCTCCGGTTCGAGGGAGACGAACGCGGCCATGCTCACCAGGGATACCGTGCCCAGTTTGAGGGAGGTCTGCAGCAGTCCGGTCAGCGCACCGACATCACCGCCGAGGATCAGCACGAGCACGAGCACATAGATGCCCTGCGTGATGAGGCCGACGACGAAGAGCCCGAGCAGGAGCGGGCCGATCCGTGCGGACAGGGCCGCGACCGCGGCGAGCGCGAACAGGGTCGTGAGCACCGTGAGGTCGTAGGTCAGCCAGGGCGCGATCGCGCAGATGACGTACCAGATGATGACCGCCCGGGGATCCCGTCGGGAGAGGAATCCGCCGCGTGAGGCATAGGCGACCCGCATGAGTTCGAGGGTGACCCATTCGACGGAGAGTCGGCCTCGGTCCTTGCGCTTGCGGCCGCCCTCCCTGTCCTTTCCGTTCCCGGACTGGGAGGCCGGGCTGTCGGGGTCATAGGCGGTCAGATCGCGAACGGCCGAGCCTGCCGGTGCGGTGCCTGCTGTCCGGGCAGCGCTGTGCGTCTGCGCGGTGGCCTCCGGCGGGGCGGAACTGGGGTGGACGGCGGTCATCTCACAACCTCCTCGGCGTGGGTCGTACGGGTGATCAGGTCCGGCAGCGACAGCGGGATCGGGTCGAGGCCGAGCTGCTGGCCCAGCTGCGTCACCTGCGGTGGGACCAGGCGTGCGCGATCGAGCAGGTCCTGATCGGCGAAGAGTCCGGTCGGGTCGGTGTCGGCGATGATGCGACCGTGGTCGAGGACGATCACGCGATCGGACCATTCGGCCACGAGGTGCATATCGTGGGTGGCCACGACACTGCAGAGGATGTGCTCGGCCAGGGCGTCGAGCATGTCGATGACATCATCGCGGGAGCGCAGGTCGAGGCTTGAGGTCGGCTCGTCGAGCAGCAGCAGGGTCGGACGCATCGCCAGCCCGATCGCCAGGGTCGCTCGCCGCTGCTGCCCGCCCGAGAGCAGGCGCCCGTCACGGTCACCGACCTGACTGAGTCCGACCCGGTCGAGGACCTCGGCGGTGATCTCCGCGGCGTCGGGCAGCCCGCGCGAGCGCGGGAACATGCCGATATCGGCGCTGATGGAGTCCTGGAGGAACATCTGGTCGGGGCGTTGGACGAGGTAGCACACTGTTCCGGCCAGTTCCGAGGGGCTGAGCCTGCTCGTCTCCTGCCCGTCGATGACGACGCTGCCGTCCCGGGGCAGCTTCATCCCCGACAGCGTCGACAGCAGAGTGGATTTGCCGGCCCCGTTCGAGCCCACCAGCGCCACTCGCTCACCAGCGTGCAGACGCAGATCGAGATCGTCGATGACGGTGCTGCGAGCTCCGCTGATCGTCTGGTATCCGACGGTGACGCCGCGGACCTCGGCCACGGTCCGCCCGACGCCCGAGGCCGGACCGGTCGTCATCAACTCCGGGACCGGGTCGGCCGCGGCCGTTGCCCGAGCAGACCCGTCCACGGCCGGGTCTGCGGGTCTGTCGAGAGCGGGGCCGGTCAGGTCCGTCGCGCTCACGTCCGGGCCGAGGGCGTCTCGGACCGCCTCGGCGCACTCCTCGATCGTCAGCGGTGCGGACCTGATCCCACGGGCGACGTCGGGCACGAGGGCGCGGGCGGCCGCGACCACCTGGGGTGCGGGGATGTCAGCGGCCTCGAGGTCGGCGGTGCGAGACAGCGCCTCGGCGACGGGAAGGCACCAGCTGACCTGTCCTTCGGACATGAGCACGACGGTCTTCGCGTACTTCGCCACGAGCTCGGCGTGATGCTCGATGACGATGATGGTGATGCCGCGCTCATTGAGCCGGGCGAGGTGGTCGTAGACGACGGCGGCCCGCAGCGGGTCGACCTCGGCGGCGGGTTCGTCGACGACGATGATGTCCGGAGCCAGGGCGAGCACACCGGCCAGGGCGGTCAGGTGCTGCTGTCCGCCGGAGAGCTGCCAGGTCTGGGCATCGGCGATGTGGGCGATGTCGAGGTCGTCCAGCACCGCCTCGGTGCGTTCCCGCCAGTCCTCGCAGCCGAAGTTGAGGGGACCGAAGGAGATGTCGTCGCGCGGGGTCGGCCGCACGATCTGGTTGCCGAAGTCCTGGAACACGTAGCCGACGTCCCGGGCGATCTCGCCGACGGTGCGGTGGGCCGTGCTGCGGCCGTTGCACCGGACCGTGCCCGAGATGTCGCCGTTCCAGAAGTGCGGGATGAGCCCGTTGAAGGACTTGCACAGCGTCGTCTTGCCCGAACCGTTGCCGCCGACGACGGCGACGAAGTCTCCCCGCTCGATGCGCAGGTCGACTCCGCGCAGGGACTCGACGGGGCTGCCCGGGTAGCGGAATCGCAGGTCGCTGACCTCGATGGCCGGCGTCGTCTCCCGGTTCATCGCCGCCCCTCGCCCTCACCGACGCTCCGACGGCGGCGCTTGCTCGCGACTGCCAGCACGATGATGATGCCGAGGGCGACGACCACGGCGCCGAAGACGGCCAGCAAGCCGAATCCGGGCTGTCCGTCGGCCCCGAGTTCGAAGCTGCCGATCGTTGACAGGCCCTGCTTGCCGACGAACTCCTCCCAGGCGGCCAGCAGTGCGATCGCGGCGGCAGCGACGACGGCGAACACGGCCACGAGCCAGAACCCGATCCCGCCGGGTCCCCTCAGCCGCGGAGGGTCGGCGGGGTCGCGGGGGCGCAGACCCATGATCGGTTCGATCTTTCCGTAGAGTCGCGGTGCCAGCCAGATCGCGGGCAGGATGCCGAACAGGACGCCTGAGAACGCGACGGTGACGATGATGTCGAGGCCTTCGGCGATGACGAAGGCGGAGAAGAGCCCATCGGATTCCTCGAGTGTTTCGGGATCGATGCCGACGGCGACCTTGACGATGTCGATGATGCCGCCGCTGACCTTGTCGATGAGCACCATCGTCACGCAGGCCAGGGCCAGCTGCGACCGGCGGCAGGGATCGCGGACGATCACACCGGCGATGTAGATCGCCAGGGCCGTTTCGAGGTAGCCCTCGAGTTCGCTGAGTCCGGCGAAGTCGCCGAGGAGCATATCGGAGAACACGAGCTCACCGAGGGGAGCGCCGAGGGCGACCCAGACCGGGTTGAGCAGCGCGGCGAGGACGACGGCGATGAAGGAGAAGTAGGACACCCCGAGTTCGAGCGGTCCGACCGAGATCTCGGGCAGCACCGAGGCGACGATGTCGCCGACTCCGTAGAGCGTCATGGACAGGACGAGGATCATCAGCTTCTGCGAACTCGACAGACCGTCGCCGGACCGTCGCAGTTCGGCCGATTCGAAGGAATCGGAGCTGGGTGTTCGTGTGGGCGCGGAGGCGGATCGCGCGGACTCGCTGGGTGTTCGTGTGGGGTCGTCGGGTCCTGGCTGCGCCGAGCGGATCATGATCGTCCTTTCGTCGACGTCGCAGTCGGCTGCGAGTCGGGCTGAGATGAAACAGTGGGAGCGAAGACGAGCGGGAGCAGGTCCTCGATCGAGTCGAGGAGGTGGTCGGGCCGAAGCGTCGGGTCGGAGGCGATGGCCTCCTCCAGCTCGTCGTCGCCGGTGGCCCCGCCGCGCACGATCACGACGGTGCCGACTCCGCCGGCCCGGGCGGCCGGAACGTCCCGGTGCGGTTTGTCGCCGACGAACCAGGCCCGGCGCGGGTCGGCATCGACGGCGGTGAGGACGGTCCGCACTCCCAAAGGGTCGGGTTTGCGGCGGCCGACTTCGTCGGAGTAGGCGTGAGCGGCGATGAGGTCGAGCAGTCCCTGGTCCTCGAGCAGGCTGCGGATCCCCCGTCCGGACACGGTGTTCGACACGATGCCGACCGGGATCCCGAGCTCGCCCGCGGTGCGCAGCAGCTCGACGATGCCCGGTCGCGGCGTTCGTGCCGACTTCACTCGCGAGTAGTCGTACATCAGGCGGTGGGCCTCGGCGTGCAGCCAGGCGGCGACCGCGTCCGGGTCACCGGGCAGTTCGGGTCCGACGAGTTCGGCCCAGAACGTGACCGGGTCGATCTCGGGAACCGGACCGCCGTTGACGGACTCGTGTGCGGCCTTCCACTCCTTGTGCCGGATGCGGCCGGAGGCGAGCCCGGAGGCCGCTTGGTCGGCGGTGGTGGCGTGGCCTGCCGCGCTGAGCCCTTCGGCCAGCCGTGCGGTGAAGGCCGCGAGGCCGAGCTCGTCGGGCTCGGAGGTCGAGATCACTCCCCCATGGTCGAGCAGCAGCGCCGACGGCAGCCGGTCGCTCTCGCTCACCCCCAAAGGAACGGGCCGACCGGCGGCCGCCTCGGCGAGGGTGGGGCCCGCGGACGAGGACCGCACGGTCCTCCGCAGCGCCGGGACGATGCCGCCAGGCTCGTCGACGACGAGGTCGGCGCGTTCGGTCACGGGGAACGGCGGTGTGTCGGTGTGGTGCGAGCGCGTGACCATCACGGCCGCGACGCCCGCTCGTCGTCCGGCCACGACATCGCGGTCGAGCGTGTCGCCGACGTACCAGCACCGCCGGGCACTGGTGCCCAGGGCCCGGGCGGCGAGGTCGATGATGCCCGGGTGCGGTTTGCGGATGCCGACCTCATCCGAATAGAGCTGGACGGCGAATCGCCCGGTCAGGCCGGTCTGGTCGAGGATGGCCCGGTGGGCTCGGCCCGAGTGGGCGTTGGACACGATGCCGACGGGCACGCCGAGCTCGGCGGCGGTGTCGAGGAGTTCGACGAGACCGGTGCGCAGGGTGTGCTCGGAGCTGCGGGTGGTCAGTTCGCGCTGGAGTTCGCCGGCATGACCGACGAGGACCTCGCGTTCGGCGGCCGGAAGCGGCGAAGCGTAGAAGTCGCGCCAGATGGTGCGGTGGTCGAGCTCGATCGGCTCGAGCAGACGCGATTGGCTGTTCTTCCAATCGCGCAGAGCGACCCCGCCTCCGGCGAAGACGGACGCGAGCTCGTCCGGGCTGCGGTGGTGTCCGGCCTGGGCCAGCAGCTCCGCGGCGATCCGGGCGACCTCGAGGCCGGCCTCCGGCCTCTTGCGAGTGGAGAAGACGACTCCGCCGAAGTCGAGCAGCAGCGCATCGGGACGCAGGGTCGGCGTCGAGTCATCGTCCCTGGCGGCAGCGGTGCGGCCGGAAGGGGTCAGGAGGGTTTCTGCAGTCGTCATAGTTGACGAGATTAGGGACGGTCGACGAATTCGGGGCGTCGCCGCGACGGATTCCAGGTGAACGGCATGGGAATTCTGGAACGTTCCATAACAGGTGGTGACCGTCGCCGGTCCACTCTGGGGCAAAATGGTCGATATGCCTCACAGACCGACGATCAATGATGTGGCCGCGCACGCCGGTGTATCGAAGTCACTCGTATCCCTGGCGCTGCGCGGGGATGCGGGGGTCGGCGAGGCCGCCCGGACGCGGATCCTGGAATCGGCCGATGCGCTGGGATATCGTTCGAACATCCTCGCCCGCAGCCTGCGCCAGGGCAGGACGATGACCATCGGCGTCGTCCTCTCGAGCCTGACCAACCCGTACCACACCGAGGTCGCCGCCGCCGTCGAGGAGGCCGCGGAGCACGAGGGGCTGTCGGTCCTGCTCGCCCACGGCACGCACCGACGGGACAGGCTCGAGGCACGGATCGATCTGCTCCTCGACCTCAGCGTCGACGGCCTGGTCATCGTGTCCTCATGGATCGGCGCCGAGGCACTCGAGCGGGCCGGAAGGCGAGCGCCGGTGGTCATGGTCGGCCGCACGGAGGACAAGGTGCCCGGCGTCGACAGCGTCAACAACGATGACGAGCACGGGGCGAGCCTGGCCATCGACCACTTCCTCGCCGCCGGCCACACTCGCATCGCCCATGTCAGCGCTTCGTCCCGCCCCTCGGGTGCGGCCCGTCGTCGCGGGTATCTCCGAGCCATGGACACGGCCGGGCTGGACGGGAATGCACGGATCATCGACCGGTCCACCGACGCCGAGGCGCTGCCCAACCAGCTGTCAGAGGCCCTGGCCGATGGCTTCGATGCGTTCTTCGCCCGCAATGACGTCGAGGCCCTCGACGTCATTGCCGCCGCTGCCGATCTGGGGCATGAGGTGCCCGAGTCGATCGGCGTCATCGGCTACGACGATTCGGCGCTGGCGCGTCGGGCCCGCCCCGGTCTGACCTCGGTCCGGCAGCACGCCGAGGTGCTCGGCGCCCGCGCCGTCGAACTGCTCAGGAGCCGAATCGGCGGGCGCAGCGATGACATCCACGACGTCGTCGAACCGCGACTGCGCGTGCGCACCTCGACGCGCAGTCCCGCGACGGCCGCCGACGACGCCGGCTGAGGTCGCGGGATCGGCTGAGACCCGCGGGCGGGGTCTGCTGAGGCCGCGAACGCGGGCGCGGCCGGCCGGCTGAGGCCTGCGGGCGCGGCCGGTCAGGTCGTGCGCGGCCGACAGAGATCCCGGCACAAGGTCGTCACTGCGCCAGCAGCTGCTCGAGTTCGTCGACCGTGCGCACCGGCAGCGAGCACTGGGTGCCGCGGCAGACGATCGCCGTCCCGTCGGGCACCTCGATGGTCGCCCCGTCCGGTCCGGGCACCCCGGTGGTCTCGACGATGAGGGTGACGGCGGGATTCCTGGCCGCGGTCCCGCGCAGCTCTTCGTCCCGACCGGCGACCCGCACCGGGGCCAGAGCGCGCTCGGCCTGCCAGAGCCCGTGACCGCAGCCGCGCGGTGCGCGTTCGGCGATCGCCCGGTAGGCGCCGAGGAGTCCGTCGCGCAGATCGAGCAGACGACCGGCCGTCAAGGTTTCATCGGCCCTTTCGGTCTCGGCTCCGAGTTCGGCGAGCAGGAGCACGGCCTCGGCGGCGGCCGATCGCCCCGACGGCACCGTGTTGTCCACGGGGTCCGAGGCCCGGACATCGAGGATCTCATCGCCGAGGGAGTCACTGACCTCGAGGACATCGTCCTCCTCGCCGATGAAGAGGTCGAGCATCCGCACACCCAGCCCCGCCAGAGTCGGCACCGAGGCGACCGGCGCCGAGGCGGCCGCACCCGGCAGCTGACCGACCGTGATCCCGGCGGTGATGAACTGCGCCCAGTCGGCCAGCCCGCCTCTGCCCGGCCCGGCGACACCGTCGGTGAAGCTGCGGCGCAGGTCGGCGAGCCGGCCCGTCGAATCGAACCGGGCGTGCATCGCGACCAGAAGCGCAGGGCGGCCTGCCCCCATTCCTCGGCGTCGCCGGAGCCCTCGGCGCCTGTGGTGTCCGGGTTCTGCGCGCCCGCGGTGCCGGGCTCGACGGCCCCCTTGTACAGGGCCGCCTCGGCGAGGACGGTGATGGCCAGGGAATTCCACTCGGTGATGATCTTCTCATCGCGGGCCGGCTGCGCACGTCGGGCGCGGATCGCCGCCAGCGTCTCCCGCTGGGCCCGAGTCGCGTCGATGTCCCAGGGCGCGGGGTGCTCGGCGTCGAAGGGCACGTCTTCCATGCCGAGCCAGTCGATGATGCGCACGGCCGCGACCACCTGGCCGGATAGTTCGCCCCCGGCCGGGGAATCGACAAGCCCGAGCAGACCGGCCTGCCCGGCTTCCGCGAATTCCTCGGGGGTGAAGACGTAGGCTGCGCCCTCTTCGGAGTCTCCCGCCGAGTTGAGCGAATCCGCGTCGAGTGCGGCGATGAACCCGTCGTCGGTCGACAGGTCGCTGATCAGGAAGTTCGCGGTGTCGGCGATCTCGCGTTCGGCCAATGCGAGCCATTTGGACGCCGGGTCCAGGGTGCGTTCGACCTTCGCCCAGGCGACGACGGCGCGCAGGTAGAGGGCGTTGTCGTAGAGCATCTTCTCGAAGTGCGGCACGAACCACTGCCGGTCGACGCTGTAGCGGGCGATTCCACCTCGCACCTGGTCGCGCATGCCGCCGCTGGCGATCCGAGCCAGCGTCGAACGCACCGCGATGAGGCAGTCGAGGACGAGTTCGCCGGTCAGGTGCCCGTCGGCGCCGAGCCAGCCGAGCCGTCCTTCGGCCCGGACCCGATCCATCGGATGTTCAGCGGCCGCTCCCCCGTTCGCCGAGGCGGTCCCACCGGTTCCCGGGCGCGCCGAATCACCGCTGTCGGGTCCCTCACCCGCCGAGGCGGTCCCACCCAAGCGCACGAACGCCGCGAGGAGCTGGAGGACGTTCATCATCGGCGGGAACTTCGGTGCACCGCCGAACCCGCCCCACGCCGGATCGTAGGAATCGAGGAGCGCCGCGGCGGCGGAATCGAGTTCATCCGGGGTCAATGACTCCGCGGTTGCCTCGGCGGGAAGAGCACTCGTCACGGCATCGGCTATTTCGGCCAACCCGCGGTCCATCCGGGACGTCATCTGGTTGACTTCCTCGCGGCGGTCCGTCCAGGTCGCCGATACGGCCGAGAGCACCCGCGTGAATGCGGGCAGGTTTCCTCGCGGCGCGGGCGGGAAATAGGTGCCGGCGTAGAAGGGGCTGCCGCTCGGGGTGGCGAAGATCGTCATCGGCCAGCCGCCCTGTCCGGTCATCGCCTGCAGCGCGTTCATGTAATAGGCGTCGATGTCCGGCAGTTCCTCGCGGTCGATCTTCACGGGCACGAACCGGTCGTTCATCAGCGTCGCGACTGCTTCGTCCTCGAAGGATTCGTGCGCCATGACGTGGCACCAGTGGCAGGTGGAGTATCCGATCGAGATGAGGAGGGGGACGTCACGGCGGGCCGCCTCGGCGAGGGTTTCCTTCGTCCACATCCGCCAGTCCACGGGATTGTCCGCGTGCGCGCGCAGGTAGGGGCTGGTCGAGTCGGCGAGTTCGTTCGGCATGACCCCAGCGTCTCATTTCGGGCGGTCTCGTGCGAGATCACGCTCAAGACAGTGCGAGATCCTCCCCATTCAGCCGACAAGGGAACTGGTTTTTATGGGAGCATGAGGCCATGACCACCGCATCGAACACCGACTCCCACAACCCGAGAATCGGCCTTGACGCCCGCAAGATGGCCATCACCGCCGTTGCCGCCGTCGTCTTCCTCGTCACATGCATCGCCGCCGAGCTCCTCGAGACCATGGCGCAGGATACCTTTGTGTCGTCACCGGGACCGAGCCTCCTGCATCTGGCACTCATCGCCGTCTCCGGCGCAGCTGCGATCACAGTCGGCAGGGACCTTCGCCCGATTCCCCGCAGCGTGTTCATCGTCGTGACCGTGGTTCTCTGCGCAATCGCGTTGCTGAAGTCGATCTTCACCATCGACGCGTTCGGCACGGATACCGAGGGCTTGGCCGACGCTTCCATGCTCCTCTCGGTCCTCGACATCCTGAATCTCATCGTGGCGGTGGCTTTCCCGATCGTCGTGGCCCTCGCCCTGGCCGCGGTCACGGCTCGACTCGTCCCCATCGCCGAGGCGGCCGCCCCCACCGCCATCCGCCGCCGTTCGCGTACCGCCGTCACCGGGTTGTTCGTCGCAGCCGGGACCGTGGTTCTCGTCTGGCTGCTGCGCACCATGTTCGTCGACGCCATGTTCCGGTTCGAGTACGGTGATGCCGTCAATGCTCTGGGCGCAGCGGTCGGGCTCGTCTCCGCCGTCGCCGCCCTGCGGATCATCGCCGAGTCTCGGTCGCTGCCGGCCGATGAGCCGGCCCTCGGGTCGTCTTCTTCCGGCACCACACCGCGATCTGCTCGCACTCTGGCGTTCGTCGTCGTCGCCTGCGGACTGCTTCTGTGCCTGGAGTCGACCTTGCTCGCCGTCGGATATCCACCGGTCTCCAGCCTGGGATACACGGGCTGGGTCGTCTCCATGTTCGGCTTCGTCCTCGGCAGCCTCGTGCTCGCAGCCCGCACGCTCAACTGCGCTCCGACCCACGACGCCCAGACCCGCGACGAAGAGTCTGCCCTATCCGGCGACGAGGAGAGCGACAAGTCCCACGACCGCGCGATCCGCCGGCCCGCCCACGACTGAGCCGGCCCGCGACTGCCGCAGACTGCTCGCCCACAGCTGAGCCGCCCCACGTGGTGAGACCACATCATCCGACGGGCAAACACCTCTTCCTCCTCAGCCGCGCTTCTTCTACACTATGTAGAACTCAGCGAGGAGGGAGCCGAACACGGTGACCACCGCTGTCGGACAGGAGGACGACCATGAACACCGAATCACCCTGGACCCTCGACGCCAAGGACTGCTGGGAGCACCTGCGGTCGACCACAGTCGGCCGACTGGCGGTCATCGTCGATGACGCCCCGGAGATCTTCCCGGTCAACTTCACCGTCGAGCATTCCGCTCTTGTCATCCGCACCGGGGACGGCACGAAGATCGACGCCATGCGCAGTCATCCCCGCGTCGCCTTCGAGATCGACGGCGTCGATGAGGAGACCGCATTCAGCGTCGTCGTCAAAGGCGATGCGAAGGAGATCACCGCTCCCGACGACCTGCGCAGCACCGTCTCGCTCGACGTCTCCCCGCTGCAGCCCGGCACGAAGAATCACTTCGTCCGGATCCTCGCCGAGGAGGTCACCGGCCGCAGCTTCCCCGTGACCGATCCGACGACGTGGAAGTCAGCTCTCAGCGACGTGGCGCGCGCTCCGCACGAGTGACTGATGCGGCGCGTTCGGGCATTGTGATTCGAACTCGAACGCTGGGGCAGCGCCCGGTCATCAGAGTGCTTCGACAACCTCGACGAGGCGGTCAGGGGCGTTGGTGATGATGCCGTCGCGCCGACGTCGATCGCCCGTTCCATCTCGCCGAGATCGTCGACGGTCCATACCAAGCTGGTCATTCCGAGTTCGTGGATGGCGGTGAGGAAGTCCTCGTCGGCGGCGCAGAATTCAGGGTTGACCTGGTCGACCCAGTCGGCGAAGTCCTGAAGTTCGTCCGGGCAGGGTCGGCCGAGCACACCGACCGGGATCTCCGGGGCGAGTCCGTGGAACTCTTCGACGAATGCCCAGTTCGCGGACTGGACGACGAGCATGCCGGCGGCCAAAGCCCGGTCGAGATAGTTCGGCACGGCGCGCAGGGCGGTCACGATCGCCTCGGCGATTGCGGGATAGATCTCGGGATGCTTGACCTCGAGCAGCAGACCGGTGCGGGTGTCGTGGGCGAGAGTGAGCACCTCGGCGAGACGGGGCACGCGTATCCCGGCGAATTCCTCACCTTTCCAGCTTCCGGCATCGAGGGTGGCGATCTGGGCGGCATTCATGCCGGCGATGCGGCGGTCTTCGCGGTTCGGGTACAGGGTGCGGGCGTCGGTGGTGCGATCGACGGTGGTGTCGTGCATGATCACGAGCTCACCGTCGGCACTCATGTGGACGTCGGTTTCGATCATGTCGGCGCCCTGGTCGATGCCGGCGATGAACGCAGGGATCGTGTTCTCCGGCCAATCGGCGGACGCACCTCGGTGTGCGATGACCAGGGGCGGGACTCGAACTCGGGCAGGGTCGATCACGGTGCCGGCGGCTGCGGCGCTGAGGTCGCGGGGCGAGGGATCAGAGGTGGGGGTGGCGAGGGTGATGGGCATTTCAGAACTCCTCCACGGAGACTGCGGGTGGCGTTCGGACGCCGGATCCAACTGCTGCGCGGTGGCCGAACGATGAGCACTAGGCCGCCTAGATTAGGCGGCCCGAGCAAGTTCCGGATGATGCGAGAGTGGACGGAACATGAATCCTGACGGTGTCGACACTGGCCGTCGCCTGGGCCGATGCTGACTCGGCCGAAAGGGAATGTCGCCCTTCGGGCAGGGGCCACTGCCCGAACCTCGGGAGCCGGGGTGGCAGACTGGGTATAACCACGGACGGAGTTCCCGCGTTCCGCACCTCCGATCCTCTCCAGCACGATTGCCGAAGGAGGCGCAGTTCGATGGAGTTACTCCAAAGTATGTTTGACAGTGTCAGCGGAGTGTCGTCATACATCCTCGTGGCTGTTCTCATCCCCACTGGTCTGTATTTCACTATCCGCACGGGAGCGGTGCAGGTCCGCCTGCTGCCCGAGATGTTCCGCACCCTGACCGAGCCGGGCGGACGGGATTCCGAGGGCAACCGGAACATCTCGCCGTTCCGCGCATTCTCGATCTCTGCAGCCTCGCGGGTGGGAACGGCGAACATCGCCGGTGTCGCCTTAGCGATCTCGCTCGGTGGTCCGGGTGCGATGTTCTGGATGTGGCTGACGGCCATCGTCGGCGGCGCCACGGCCTTCGCCGAGTCTGCACTCGGCCAGCTGTACAAGCTCAAGGACGGCCCGAACTTCCGCGGCGGTCCTGCCTACTACATCAGGCACGGGCTGAATATGAAGTGGCTCGGACTGGTCTTCGCCGTCATCGTCGCCATCACCTACGGCATCGTGTTCAACTCGGTGCAGTCGAACTCGATCGTCGACGCCGTCGGGGCGTCCTTCGGAGTCGAGAGTTCGGACGGCGTCTTCGCTGCAGTGGCTGGCGCGATCATCGCCGTCGCCGCGTTCCTCATCTTCGCCGGAGGTGCCAAGCGCATCTCGAACATCTCCGCTTATCTGGTGCCGATCATGGCCGGCCTCTACCTCATCGTCGGCATCATCGTCGTGGTGATGAACATCGGTGCCGTGCCGTCGATGATCGCCACGATCGTCACGACGCGTTCAGCATGGATTCGATCGCCGGTGGAACGCTGGGATCGATCATGCTCATCGGTGTGCAGCGCGGCCTGTTCTCCAATGAGGCCGGTATCGGTTCGGTGCCGAACGCCGCGGCCACGGCCTCGGCGTCGCACCCGGCCAAGCAGGGTTTCGTGCAGGCTTTGGGCGTGTACTTCGATACGATCCTCGTCTGCTCGATCACCGCATTCATCATCCTGCTGTCGAATCCGGAGTACGGCAGCTCCGCTGAGGGCATCCAGCTCACGCAGACGGCGCTGAGCGGGCAGCTCGGGCAGTGGGCGATCCACTTCCTGACCTTGGCGATCTTCCTCTTCGCGTTCTCGTCGATCCTCGGCAACTACTACTACGGCGAGGCGAATATCGAGCATCTGACGACGAACCGTGTCGCGCTGCGTGTGTATCAGGTCATCGTCATGGTCTCGGTGTTCATCGGTGCGATCGCGGCCCTCGACCTGGTCTGGACCGCAGCAGACATCTTCATGGCGATCATGGCGCTCATCAACCTCTTCGCCCTGCTGATGCTCTCGCCGCTGGTGTTCTCGCTGCTGAAGAACTACCAGAACCAGCGCAGAGCCGGTTATGAACCGATCTTCCGCCGCGGCGATCTGCCCACGTTCAAGCGCATCAATACCGAGGTCGACGCCTGGGACGGCACCGACGAGGTGACCACCGCGAAGTTCTGGCGTGATCGCGGGAAGAAGGTCCGCCCCGACAAAGAGTGATGCTGCCGAACAGCAGTCGACAACGCACATCGGGCGCTCCCTTCGCAGGAGCGCCCGATGTGTTTTCATTCCCCAGGATCCGAAAGACAGTCTCCCCGACCCTCAGGAGGTCCCATTGAGTATCGATCGCGCTGAGTTGGCAGATGCCCTCGCCGAGGCGACCGGATGGTCGGTCACGGCAGATCCCCACCGAGGTCTGCGCAGACGCAGAAGGGGTCCGGCGTCGCGACTGCGGCACCGGACCCCTTCTGTGCTGATGCGCTCACTCCGCAGGGAGTATCAGGCGGGCGCATGGCATCAGCGACCGGAGTCATTGCGTATGGGAGGAGTCACCGACCGGCTGGAGTGAAGTCAGTGCTGCCGACGAACTCCGGACGCGGTTTCGGCGCTGCGAAGGGTTCCACACACGTGTTCTCCACCGAGTTGTACACGATGAAGATATTCGAGCGCGAGAACGGAGTGACGTTGCCGTTCGACGCATGCATGCAGTTGGAGTCGAACATGATCGCTCCGCCGGCCGCTCCTTCGAGCACGTCGATGCCGTATTCGTCGGCGAAGTCGCTGAGAGTCTGACGATCCGGGGTGCCCGCACCCTGCATGATAAGTGACTTCCGATAGTTGTCCTCGGGAGTGCCTCCCACGCAGCTGATGTAGCGCTTGTGCGAACCGGGCATGATCATCAGCGGGCCGTTGAATGAGTAGTTGTCCGTCAGCGACAGCGAAAGACTCACCGCGCGCGGAGTGGGCATTCCGTCCTCAGCATGCCAGGTCTCGAAGTCCGAATGCCAGGAGAACTCTTTGCCGACGAATCCTGGCTTGTAGTTGATCCGGCTCTGATGGATATAGACATCGGTTCCGAGGATCTGACGTGCACGGTCGACGAGGCGCGGATCGTTCGCGATCTTTCTGAAGATCTCATTGGTGCGATGGATGTCGAATATCGACCGGACCTCGTCGGACTCGGCTTCGACGACGGTACGCTCATCGGCCTTCACCTCCGGGTCGCGCGAAAGCCTGTGGAGCTCGTCGGTGAAGAGTTTGAGCTCTTCGCTTGTGATGAGCTGATCGATCGTCAGATAGCCCGCGTCCTCGAAGTGCTTGAGATCAGCCGCCTCGAGGGGGCCGTCTTCGGGAGAGCCGAAGACGATCGGACCCGTGCGCGGGAGAACCTCTGTGGTCTCACCGGAGCGAGTCGGATAGAGATCTGTAGTTGCGGTCGCAGCTGACACTGCTGTCATCATTTCTCCTTCCTTCGCTATGTGCCGTCTGCCGGTGCAGCGGCGCGGCCGCTCATCGCCCCGGCAGATCGGGTTGTGCGGCCACCGTAACAGGAGGGCGTCAACACCGGTACCCCGGTCAGAGCCAGGACAGAGAGAACGGCACCCTCGGTGCGATCCAACAGAGATGAATCGCCTCCAAAGGTGCCGGTCATTCTTTGGACGGTCAGCGTTTGACCGACTTCGAGGTCGCTCCGGTTGCCCAGCTGACCTGGCTGAAGGTGACACGGTAGTACTTCTTGCTCTTCGACTTCAGCTTGTAGGTGGCCGTGCCCTTCTTCGCGGAGACCGTCTTCAGCGTCTTCCATTTGCTGCCGGACTTGACCTGGAACTTCACCTTCGGGCTGTACTTGATCTTCCCGTAGCGCTCCGGGTGGTAGACCTTCGACGACGAGGTCAGCGTGACCGTGCTTCCACTGCGCTTCGAGGACAAAGACGCATACGCTTTGCCGCGAACGTAGAAGTACCCCTTGGTGTAGTCGGTACGGTCGACGTACTTCGAGAAGCTGGAATTGTTCGCCCAGACATCTGACGGACCGAGCGTGTATTTTCCGAGCCCCGACCAGTCCGGGCAGACCATCGAACGCGCTCGCTTCGTGTTGCCGTCATGACTGAAAGACACGTAGTCGACTATTCCGCCGCTCCGAGTGACATCAACATCGACGAACCATTCGGAAACACCCGATTTCTTGTGAGCCATCGTCACGTCGACGTTGCGGCAGTTCGAATTGGAGACAACCATGCTCTTGGCAGAGAGCTTCGTGACGTCGAACTTCGCACTCGCTGCCTCGGCGGAGACAGCAGGACCAACGGCAAGGGCGAAAGCGGCAATTGACGCCACGAGGGCGCGTTTGAGGAACTTCATGGAGACTCCAACTGAAGATGGGATGGAAGGGGATGCCTGAGTCGGAGTCAAAGAATGTGCAGTCGGCAACGAGAAGTCACGAAACTTGAAAGTTGTATGACCGAAGATTATCACACCTGAAGTCTGCCCGGCGCCGCTCAATTTCGCCGCCCAACTGTGCTTCTCAAGCCCACAACTCAACCACACGCAAAGGCGGCCCGAGCGCAATGCTCGGGCCGCCTCGGCGAGTGAAGCTCAGTCGGCTTTCGCCGACTCAGCGTTCAAAGGGGAACTGAATCAGTTCGCGGGTGCTGCTTCATCCTCGAGGATGAGGGGGTACACGCCGTTCTCATCGTGAACCTCGCGACCGGTGACCGGCGGGTTGAACACGCAGGCCATGCGCAGCTCTTCCTCGGCCACGACGGTGTGCTTCTCGTTTCCGTCGAGGAGGTACATGACGCCATCGTGGAGCGGGTATTCCTTCCCGGTCTCCAGGTCGGTCAGCGTTCCCTTGCCCTGCACGCAATACACGGCTTCGACGTGGTTCTGGTAGTGGAACGTGGAGGTGGTTCCTGCGTAGATCACGGTGTCGTGGAACGAGAATCCGACGCGCTCCTTGCCGAGCACCATGCGGCGTGAGCGCCAGGTCTCGGACTTCACATCGCGGTCGGTGTCGTTGAGGTCATCGCGGTTGACTACGTACATTTGTGGTCCTTTCGCAAAAGGTCGGTGAAAGTATTCAGGGGTGGACCGCGGGCGACCGCTGCAAATCAACGGCAACCGTCAGCCCGGCTGGGCGATCGAGCTGGTGAGCTCGGTTCGACCCAAAGCTCAGGCCGGCGCCACAGTTGCGACGCCGGCCCGGCAGAGGTGGGTCAGGCCAGTGCGGCCTTGGCAGCGGCGGGAGCGAACTTGAGCACTCCGGCCTCGATGATGTCCAGGCCCGCCTGCAGATCGCGCGAGTCGATCGTCAGCGGCGGCATGATCTTGATGACTTCGTCATCGGCACCCGAGGTCTCGAGCAGGAGACCGTTCTCGAAGGCGTAGGCGGCAACCTTCTCCGCCACTTCGAGGTCTTCGAAGCAGACGCCGGCCAGCAGGCCGCGCCCGCGGATCGAAGCACCTTCGGCCTTCTCGACGATTCCGTCGAGGCGCTGGTGCAGCGCGGCGATGGTGTCGGCAAGCTGGTTCTGGAACTCGTTGTCGGCCCAGAAAGTCTTGATGGCGGCGGTCGCGGTGACGAACGCGGGGTTGTTTCCGCGGAAGGTGCCGTTGTGCTCGCCGGGCTCCCAGACGTCGAGCTCGGGACGGAACAGAGTCAGTGCCAGCGGCAGACCCGAACCGGAGATCGACTTCGACAGGCAGACGATGTCGGGCTCGATGCCGGCCTCTTCGAAGCTGAAGAACGAGCCGGTGCGGCCGCAGCCGGCCTGCACGTCATCGACGATGAGGAGGATCTCGTGCTTCTTGCACAGATCGGACAGGGCGCGCAGCCATTCGGCGCGAGCGGCACGGAGTCCGCCCTCGCCCTGCACGGTCTCGACGATGACGGCGGCAGGCTTGTCGACGCCCGAGCCGGAGTCCTCGAGAACCTTCTCCAGCCACAGGAAGTCCGCAACCTCGCCGTCGAAGTAGTCGTCATAGGGAATCTTCGAGCTGTTGGTCAGCGGGATGCCTGCGCCTTCTCGCTTCATCGAGTTGCCGGTCACCGACAGCGATCCCAGCGTCATACCGTGGAACGCGTTGGTGAACGAGAGCATGTGCTGGCGACCGGTCACCTT
Organism: Brevibacterium sp. LAARM3_SD1; assembly: GCF_057364765.1. NCBI lineage: Bacteria > Bacillati > Actinomycetota > Actinomycetes > Micrococcales > Brevibacteriaceae > Brevibacterium > Brevibacterium sp. LAARM3_SD1. The sequence continues at coordinate 25,503 of NZ_JBNFOL010000028.1, forward strand.
GCGAGCGAGCTTGAGCGCCGCCTCGACGGTGTTGGTTCCCGTCGGTCCGGGGAACATGACGGAATAGTCGAGACCGCGCGGCTTGAGGATGAGGTCCTGGAAGGTCTGCAGGAACTCACGCTTGGCCGGGGTCTTCATGTCCATCGAGTGCAGAACGGCACCCGACTGCAGGTATTCGATGAGCGGGCCCATCACGGCCGGGTTGTTGTGGCCGTAATTGAGCGCGCCGGCGCCGGAGAAGAAGTCGAGGTACTCGTTGCCGTCTTCGTCCCACTGCTTGGCACCTTGTGAACGGGCGAAGGTGGCGGGCCAGGAACGGCAGTAGCTGCGCACGGCAGACTCGCGAGTTTCGAAGATGTCGGGCTTGTCAGAAGGTGTTTCGGTCATCTTTGGAGTCCTTTCGACTTCTTGATTGTGCGGCTGCATCGTGTGCAGTCGCCGAGGCGGTGGCCGCTGCCGCTCATTGCGGGCGTTTCCTTCCGCCTCCTGGCACCTGTCGCGTTCGCTCCCTTGAGGCAGGGGGCTGCGGGGTGCCGGGGGTGGGGCTCGTTACAGGGGTGCGATCTCGTAGAGGTACTCGGTGTCGTGGCCGTCCGGGTACATCTCCGGGGTGAACAGCGGGCGCCGGTCGTATCCTGCTCCGCGCTGGTCTGCGAAGGCCTGGAACAGACGGTTGGACGCCGCGTTGTCATCGGTGATCGTCGTCTCCATGCGGAGAGCGCCGGTGCGATCGGCCAGCTCGTGGAGCATGGTCGAAGCGAGTCCGTGACCACGGAACTTCTCGTCGACGGCGACCTGCCAGATCATCAGGGTGTCCGGATTCTCCGGACGGGTGTACCCGGTGATGAAGCCGGCGGGCTCTCCGTCGATTCGCGCGATCACCGAGGTGTCCGCGAAGTCGCGGCACCACAGCAGGTACGAGTACGAGGAGTTCAGATCGAGCACGGCTGTATCTTTCGCGAGCCGCCATAGATGTTGTCCGTCCTCCAGCTCGGGAGTCCGGACGTCGATTTGCGTCTTCGGTTCAGCGAGTGCGTTAATCACGCCAACAAACCTAACGGGATGAGATTGAGCGTCAACCTCGAAACCGTCGATTTCGGGGCACTTCCGCAACGATCGCCCCGACCTACCGACATGTAACAGACCCGGCCTTGCCCATGGCATCGTTGGGATGTGACGGGGCGCTCCTTCGCGCTCATACCGCGCCGGAGGTTCGTTATCGTTTCGTTACATTTGGATGTAGTTGGAACAAGGGTTCCACGTGTTCCATGTCACTTCGGTCGAATTGGGACAGCAAGGAAGCCTGTTGCTCGATTGTGCGTTCTGAGGCTCTGTGAGCGGCTTCGCGGCGGCTCGGGGCCGCGCCCTCCGCCCTCAGCACTCGACGACGTTGACGGCGAGGCCGCCCATCGCTGTCTCCTTGTACTTCGAGGACATGTCCGCCCCGGTCTGGCGCATCGTCTCGATCACTTCGTCGAGGCTGACCCGGTGCTGGCCATCTCCCCACAGCGCCATGCGGGAGGCGTTGATGGCCTTGCCCGCGGCGATCGCGTTGCGTTCGATGCACGGCACCTGCACGAGCCCGGAGATCGGATCGCAGGTCAGGCCCAGGTTGTGCTCCATCGCGATCTCGGCGGCGTTCTCCACCTGCTCGGGCGTCCCGCCCATGACGGCGGCCAGTCCCCCGGCAGCCATCGACGAGGCGGATCCGACCTCACCCTGACAGCCCACCTCGGCACCGGAGATCGACGCCCGCTCCTTGTACAGGACTCCGATGGCCGCCGCGGTGAGCAGGAAGTCGACGATCGCCCGATGCTTCGCGGATTCGCCGCCCTCCATCATCGCGGGAACATAGTTGAGCGCATAGTGCAGCACGGCGGGGATGATGCCGGCCGCCCCGTTGGTGGGTGCGGTGACGACGCGGCCGCCCGATGCGTTCTCCTCATTCACGGCCATCGCGATGAGGTTGACCCACTCGAGGTAGAAGCCGGGATCTCGGTCGGGGTCCTCGGCCTTGAGTTTGAGGTACCAGTCGTGCGCGCGGCGGCGGACCTTCAGACCACCGGGCAGATAGCCCGAGCGGTCCAGGGACGCCGAAGCGCATTCCTCCATCACCGAATAGATGTGCAGCAGGCCGTGCCGGATCTCGTCGTCATCACGCATCGACAGTTCGTTGGCGTGCATGATCTCGGCGATCGACAGGTCGTTCTCGCGGCAGCGCTCAAGCAGCTCGACTCCGGAGTGGAAGGGATAGGGCAGCTCTTCGTCATAGGACTCGAGCTCGGCGTCGACGACGGAGTCCGCGACAGCGAACTCGGCATCGCCGTCTCCCGCGTCCGCCTTCGCGGTCTTCTCCTTGTCGAGGAACTCGGTCTCCGAGGTCACGAATCCCCCGCCCACGGAGTAGTAGGTTTCCTCGGCGAGGGTCTCCCCCGCGGCGTCGTAGGCGGTTACGGTCATGGCGTTCGTGTGGCGCGGCAGCACGGTCAGGGGTCGTTTGACCATGTCATCCTCGGTGAACTTGAGTTCGACACCGTTGCCGGTCGAGTCGCCGAGGATGATCGTCCCGGTCTCGGACATCCGTGTCCGCCGGGCGGTGAGTTCGTTGGCTTCGATGAGGTCGGGGCGGCAGCCTTCGAGGCCGATGAGGATGGCGTCGAAGGTTCCGTGACCGGCTCCGGTGGCGGCCAGGGAACCGAATACGTCGACGCGCAGATCCGCCACGGAGCTAAGCGAATCGCTAAGGAGGTCGATGAAGCTCGCGCCGGCACGCATTGGTCCGACGGTGTGGGAGCTCGACGGTCCGATGCCGACCGTGAAGAGGTCGAAGACACTCAATGGCATGGCAATCACTTCGTTTCTGATGAGATGACGACGGGGCCGACCGAACAGCCGTGCACTCACGTGCAGGGCGAGTCGGTGCCGACAATGCGTCGGCACCGACCTCGACCGACCCCGCTTCAGGGTTTGCATCCTCCACCCGGAGGATCCGCCTCGAAAGGCTGTCCCGTCAGGCAGCCCCGCAGGCCGCCTCGGCGGGACGGGTGAGACTCATGCGAGCCTCACAACGAGTCTCAGAGGGAGTTCGCCTCGGCGTAGCCGGCGGCGTCCATGACTTCGCCGACCTCGGTCACGGCGACCTCGAACAGCCAGCCCTCACCGTAGGGGTCGGAGTTGAGCAGTCCGGGTGAGTCCACGGCTGCCTCGTTGATGGTGACGACCTCGCCGGTCACCGGGGTGTAGAGGTCGGACACGGACTTCGTGGATTCGACCTCGCCGCAGGTCTCACCTGCGGTGATCGTGTCGCCGACCGAGGGCAGGTCGACGTAGACGACCTCGCCGAGGGCATCGGCGGCAACGGCGGTGATGCCGACCTTGACGGTCTTGCCGACGAGCTCATCGGCAGCGCCGTCGACCCATTCGTGTTCGGCGGAGTAGGTGAAGTTCTGCGGGAGCGGGGGCAGCTGTGCCATGTGTCTTCCTTACTGCGACCGCCGCCGGAAGCGGCGATCACGACGTTGTTGTGCCAGGTGAGACCAGTGTACGAGTCACCGGCCCCACCTGGGATGAATTGTGGGTGAGAGCTTCAGTCGGCCTGGCGCTTGTAGAACGGCAGCTGCGTGACGGTGAAGTCGTGCGCCTTGCCGCGGATGTCCACTGTCACGGCGGTGCCCACCTCGGCGCGGTCCCGGTCGATGTAGGCCAGGGCGATCGGGTGGCCGAGCGTCGGTGAGGGCTGGCCGGAGGTGACGGTGCCGACCTCGGCGCCGTCAATGGACACGACGGCTCCGGATCGAGCGGCGCGGCGTCCTTCCGAACTCAGGCCGACGAGAACGCGCGGGGGTTCGGTCTCTCCCAGCTTCGCGAGGGCTTCGCGGGCGAAGAAGACGTCCTTCGTGTTGAACCCGATCATCCGGCCCAGTCCCGCATCGAACGGGGTGGTGTTCTGGTCGAGTTCGTTGCCGTAGAGCGGCATTCCCGCTTCCAGGCGCAGCGAATCGCGCGCGGCCAGACCGCAGGGCACGAGCCCGTAGTCGGCTCCGGCGGTCACGAGCGACTCCCACAGGCGGACGGCGCCGCGGCTCGGCAGGTAGAGCTCGAATCCGTCCTCGCCGGTGTATCCGGTGCGGGCGAGCATGAGGTCGATCCCGGCGATCGTCAGCGGCATCCACGCGTAGTACTTCAGCTCGCGCACTGCCTCACCGATGGTGATCGTCTCATCCCCCGCCGAGGTGGCTCCCCCGTTGGCCTCGTCCGTGACCTGAGCCTTTGCCACGTCACGCGCCGGTCGCGGGGTCCGAATTCGCCGTCGGCGGAGTCGTCGAGGGCGCGCAGATGATGGCTTCGGAGTTCGGTCCCTGTACGGCGATGAGCGCGGTGTCGCCGGATTCGTCGGTCAGGCGCACATCCGATCCGGGTGCCACGGTCTGCAGGAAGTGCTGCAGACGCTCGGTCAGCGCCGTTACCACGGCAGGCGTGTTCGAGGCATTGGGGACGATGAGGAACTCTTCGTCGCCGATGCGGTAGGTGATGAGGTCATCGAGGAGTCCGCCGGCCTCGTTGACGATGACACCGTACTTGGCTTTGCCGATCTTCATCGTCGAGTACTTCGCGACGAGCGCGTAGTCGAGGAAGGCGGCGGCGTCGGCTCCGCTGATAAGCACCTCACCCATATGGGAGAGGTCGAACAGGCCTGCGGCCTCACGCACGGCACGGTGTTCTGCGAGCTCCGAACCGTACTTCAGCGGCATGTCCCAGCCGCCGAAGTCGGTGAAGGATGCGCCGAGGTCAGCGTGGACGCTGTGCAGCGGGGTCTCTTTGGGGGCGTTGGCAGTCTGATCAGTCATCAGTTGTCCTCTTCCTCGAACTCTTCGAAGGCCTCTGGCGGCGGGCAGGAGCACACCAGGTTGCGGTCGCCGTAGGCTCCGTCGATACGGCTGACCGGCGGGAAGTACTTCGTCAGGCGCAGGCTCGGAACCGGGAACACGGCGGTCTCACGCGAGTATTCGGCATCCCAGTCGTCCATCACGACGGTCGCCGGGTGCGGAGCGAGTGCCAGCGGCGACTCTTCGTAGGAGTACGCCTTGCCGATCTGGTCGATCTCGGCACGGATGGTGCGCATGGCCTCGATGAAGCGGTCGAGCTCTTCCTTGTCCTCGGACTCGGTCGGTTCGACCATGAGGGTGCCGGGGACCGGGAAGGCCAGGGTCGGGGCGTGGAAGCCGAAGTCGACGAGGCGCTTGCAGACATCCTCGGCGGTGACTCCCGTCGCCGCGGTGATGGCGCGGAGGTCGAGGATCGTCTCGTGTCCGACGAGTCCGTTCTCACCCGAGTAGAGGATCGGGTAGACGTCGCCGAGCTTCTTCGCCAGGTAGTTCGCACCCAGCAGCGCAGCCCGTGAGGCTTCGCGCAGTCCCTCGGCGCCCATGAGTTCGAGGTAGGCGAAGCTGATCGGCAGGACGCCGGCGGAGCCGAACATCGAGGCCGAGATCGGCAGTTCCTTGGCCTCCGGGTCACCGGCGACGAGCAGCGGATCGGTGGCGTCACCCGGCAGGTAGGGCGCGAGGTGTTCGCGCACTGCGACGGGTCCGACGCCCGGACCGCCGCCTCCGTGAGGGATGCAGAAAGTCTTGTGCAGGTTGAGGTGGGAGACGTCGCCGCCGAATTCGCCGGGCTTGGCGAGGCCGACCATGGCGTTGAGGTTCGCACCGTCGACATAGACCTGGCCGCCGGCGGCGTGGACCTTCTCGCAGACCTCGCGGACCTGCGGTTCGAACACACCGTGCGTCGACGGGTAGGTGATCATGATGCCGGCGATCTTGCCTTCGTGCTTGGCGATCTTCGCATCGAGGTCGTCCATGTCCACGGATCCGTCATCGGCGGTGGCAACAACTTGGACCTGGAGTCCCGCGAGCACTGCCGAGGCGGCGTTCGTGCCGTGTGCCGACTGCGGGATGAGCACGACGGTGCGGGCATCATCGCCGCCCGCCACATGGTAGGAGCGGATGGCGAGCAGCCCGGCCAGCTCACCCTGGGATCCGGCGTTGGGCTGCAGCGACACGCGGTCGTAGCCGGTGACCTCGACGAGCGAGTCTTCGAGGCGGGTGATGAGCTTCCGCCAGCCCTGGGTCTGCTCGGCCGGGGCAAAGGGGTGGATGGAGGCGAATTCCGGCCAGGTGATGGGTTCCATCTCGGCGGCGGCGTTGAGCTTCATCGTGCACGAGCCCAGCGGAATCATCGTCCGGTCCAGCGCGAGGTCCCGATCGGCCAGGGTGCGCAGGTAGCGCATCATCGAGGTCTCGGAGCCGTGGGCGCTGAAGACGGGGTGGGTGAGGAATTCGGTGTCCCGGTGGAACTTCGCATCAAATGCGGGCTCCGGCACGGCGTTGGCCCCGAAGGTCCCCGCCGAGGCGGCTTCGAAGTCGTCCGCGTCGACCCGGGCATAGATGCCGAGGGCTTCGAGCAGGCCGTTGGCGTCGGCCACGGTGTGGGGCTCGCCGAAGGAGACGCCGACGGTCGAGTCGTCGATGACACGGATGTTGAATCCGGCCTGGTCGGCGACGTAGCGGGCGGCTTCGGAATCGGCGACCCGAAGTGCCACGGTGTCGAAGAACTCCCAGGTGACCACCTCGGCACCAGGGGCGGTGTCCGCGGCCTTCGCAAAGGCGTGGGCCAGGCGGTGGATGCGGGAGGCGATGCGGGTCAAGCCGACCGGGCCGTGGTAGACGGCGTACATCGAGGCGACGTTGGCGAGCAGCGCCTGCGCGGTGCAGATGTTGCTCGTCGCCTTCTGGCGGCGGATGTGCTGTTCACGGGTCTGCAGGGCCAGGCGGTAGCCGGGCTTGCCCTGGGCGTCCTTCGACACTCCGACGAGGCGGCCGGGCAGCTGGCGCTGGAGTCCGGACTTCACGGCCATGAAGCCGGCGTGGGGGCCGCCGAAGAACAGGGGCACACCGAATCGCTGTGCCGAGCCGACGGCGATGTCCGCACCCTGGGAGGCGCAGTCCTTGAGCAGGGTCAGTGCGAGCAGGTCGGCGTCGAAGGTCACGAGTGCGCCGCGGTCATGCGCGCCGTCGACGGCTTCGGTGAAGTCGCGGATAGCGCCGGTGGTGCCGGGCTGGGCGCAGACGATGCCGAAGATGTCTTCGCCGACGAGGCCTTCGGCGAGGTCGGCAACGGCGACGCGGAAGTCCATGGCCTTGGCGCGGGCACGGACGACGGCGATGGTCTGCGGGTGGAGTTCGGAGTCGAGGACGACGGTTGTCCCCTTCTTCACGGCGCGACGCATCAGCAGGACCGCCTCGGCGACGGCGGTGGCCTCATCGAGGAGGGAGGCGTTGGCGATGTCGAGGCCGGTGAGGTCCTGGACGACCTGCTGGAAGTTCAGCAGCGCTTCGAGGCGGCCCTGGGAGATCTCGGGCTGGTACGGCGTGTAGGCGGTGTACCAGGCGGGGTTCTCGACCAGGTTGCGGCGGATGACGGCCGGGGTGATCGTGTCGTAGTAGCCCTGGCCGATGAGCTGGGTGCGCATGACGTTCTGACCGGCGAGCTCGCGCAGGTCGTTGAGAACGTCGAACTCGGAGCGGCCTGCGGGCAGGTTGAGCTCTTCGTTCTGGATGGATTCGGGGACGGCGGCGCTCGAGAGGGCTTCGAGGGAGTCATAGCCGAGTTCGGCGAGCATGGCCTGGGCGTCATCGGCGCGGGGGCCGATGTGGCGGTCGGAGAAGGGGCGCGCGGTGTCCCCTGTTGCCTGCGTCGTATGGGCGAGTGAACTGGTCAATTGCCGTCCTAGGGTCGGTGTCGCGCCCACCGATAGGAGGACGCAACGATCACTGAGTGTCCTCCCCGATCTGTCGGAGCTGCGGCCTGCCCTGCCTCCGTTTCGTGCGCTCTTCGGCGCGGAATCGGCTGCAGTCGGGACTCGCTGTCCTTCAGATATGCCTGCAATCGGTGGTACTGGGCCTGAGAGTTTCCCGGGGAGGGAATTGCACCTACGGCGCTGCTCGGAAGTCCGGCTCGATTCGGCCCGACTGCGGCAGCTCTCCCACGTCTTGTCTTAGCGGCGTATGAAGTTGTGTGCAGAACCGCGTGGAACTGCGCCTCCGATTCTAGTGAATGAAATCACCCCCGACAAACCCCGGGTTCAGGTGCAGGTCGGGGGCTCGGCAGCACACTCTGCGCCCCTTCCGAGGCGAACGGTCGCCCTGCCGAGGCACACGGTTCCCCTGCCAGTAGCGTCGGTGCGCCACTGTCAGTGCCTTCGGTGGGCGAAATGGTCACGCAGCTGCGCGCAGAACGTGACCATTTCTCCCACCCAATCGGGCTTCCGCTCAAGAAATCCTCGCTAAGGCGGCTCTTCCGTCCCGCCGCGATGTTCAGATCGCGTTGAGGTCCTTGCCCTTGGTCTCGGGCCGACCACTGCTGCCTCGTCTGCGCCCACGCCGCCGGACTGCCGGTGAAAGAGAGCCGGCGCCTCCAGCACGTTGCCCGGATTGGATTGTTGGGTCGATCCGCGGTGGTTTCCGCGCCGAGAACACCGTGGATCGACCCAACAATGCGCCGCAGAATACCGCTGCCCCCTCAGCCGTCGGCTGCCAACACCAGGGAGGAGTCCGACCCTCCTGCGTTGATAGTGGCGAAAGGTCTGAATTCCATCAAGAATTCAGACCTTTCGCCGCTATCAACTCGCAGCCAGAGCCGCCAGATACTCAGCCTCAGGCGCTGCCGCCGGCGGTGACGACTCCCCCATCGGCGGTGAGCACCTGGGCCGTGATCCAATCCGCGTCGTCGGAAGCAAGGTAGGCGACCGCGCCGGCGATGTCCTCGGGAGTGCCGAGGCGCTTGACCGGATACGCGGAGGCGACTTGTTCCTCTCGGCCTTCGTAGAGCGCAGTCGCAAACTTCGTCTTCACCACGGCCGGGGCGACGGCGTTGACGCGGATATCGGGGCCGAGTTCGACGGCGAGCGTCTTCGTCAGGTGCGAGACCGCCGCCTTCGAGATCCCGTAGAAGCCGATGCCCTCGCTCGGGACCTGCCCGGCGACCGAGGACAGTGTCACGACGCGGCCTTTGCTCTCGCGGAACTTCAGCCCCTCGTGGTGAACGGCGTCCTGCACCCAGGCGAGGGTGCCGAGGACGTTGACGTCGAAGATCTTCCGCGCAGCGTCGAGCTCGATATCGACGAGCGGGCCGTAGACGGGGTTGATTCCCGCATTCGCCACGAGCACGTCGAGACGGCCGAACTTCTGCGCGATCGTGTCGAACACCTCTGCTCGGTGCGCCGGGTCATCGGCCTTGCCGGCGATGGCCAGCGCCGTGCCTTCGGGGAACGTTGCGACGGCTTCGTTGAGCGCTTCGGGCTTGCGTGCCGTGAGGACGACGGTGGCCCCCTCGGCGTTGAGCCGCCGAGCGACGCCGAGTCCGATGCCGCGGCTGGCACCGGTGATGACGGCGACCTGTCCTTCGAAGCGGCGACCGGATTTCGGACCCGCCGAGGCGGCCGTGGGCTGAGCGGCTGAGGTGCTGTCTGACATAAATGAACTCCAGTGTCCGTTCGATGGCATGAGCGATCGGCATCGCCTCCCGACGCCGACGTGTAGCGAGCGTTCGTTCAGCTAACCATTTTCATCCTAGGCCTGACCAGGGGCGATGACAAGGGTCGATCGGGCGCGAAGAATGACCGCGATCCGGGTGAGAATGGGGGAATGAATCACCTCGAGCACCACCGCGATCTGGGGCCTGCCGATCTCTTCCCCGCCACCCGAGAGGCGATCTTCACCTGGCAGCTGCAGGAGCTCGCGGGCGTCGCGGTCCGACCCGGACGTCGTGTGGCCGAAGGGCAGGTCGTCGACCTGCGACTCAACCCCTTATGGCCCACCTCGCCGAGGCGGCTGCGCGGTCGGGATCTGCTCGTGACGGTCGGGTCGTGCATCGTCTCCGAGGTCATCGACGAGGCGAACCGCGCCGGATTCACCTATCGCACCTTGCCCGGTCACCTGGAGAACGGGGAGGAGACCTTCCTCGTGTCCACGGACTCCGAGGGCCGCCTCGTTGCCTCGATCACCGCGGATTCTGTACCGGGTCATCCGCTGCTCAAGGCGGTCGGCCCGATCACGACCGCCGCGCAGATGATGATGGCCAAACGCTATACATCCGGGCTCAAGAAGCTGCTCGCCCGGTGCGCGGGCATTCCGCACACACCGGCTGCTGAACCGCGGCGATGATGCGCGTGCCGACATCACAGGAACGAGCCCGTCGATCGGCGTCGACGCTTCTGGGCCGGGATCTCGAGCTGCTCGAGGTCTTCACTGCGGGCCAGCACGCCTTCACCCTTCTGGCTTCCGATGGTGCTTCCGAAGTCGTCGTTCGAACATTTCCCTCAGGAGACGATGCCGTGGCCAGAGAGCTCGCCGCGCTCGAACGAATCACCGCGCTCGGGCCGATGGTCCCTCACCTCGTCGCCGGCAGCGCGGATACCGAAGAACCGCTCATCATCACGACCAGGGTCGCCGGTTCGACGCCCGAGCCCCACGCTGATCTCGTTGCCGTGGCGCAGCAGATGGCTGCGGCACTGTTTTCCATCCATGGACTCGACGGCACCGGACTGCCTCTGGCACCGCTGGCACCGCACACCGGGGAATCGGCGATCGCCCACCGTGCGCAACAGGGGTTCGACCGGCTCGACCTCCGCGATCGAGTGCTCTCCCACGGGGATTTCTGGACCGGCAACGCCCTGTGGGTTCGCGACGAGGCCACCGGGGCGCCTCGCCTCACGGGGGTCGTCGACTGGTCGGGAGCCAAGCACGCTCCGCGGGGCTTCGATCTCGCCTGGTGCAGGCAGGACCTCGTCCTGTTGGGCTCCCGCGCTGCCGCCGCATCGTTCCTCGCCGAGTACGAGGCCCGGCTCGGTGCAGCGATCTCCGACATCAATGACTGGGATGTGCAGGCGGCGGCGAGCGCGGCCGATCGTGTCGAGACCTGGCTGCCGAACTATCACGGCATCGGACTCACTGAGATGACGGCCGAGATGCTGCGCAGCCGCCTCGACGAGTGGAACGCGTCTCTCTGAGAACCACAGAGTCAGCACCCCACAGTCCCACCGCCTCACCACTCCCCAGCCCCACCGCCACTCACACCGATAATAATTACCTATCACGCATTAATGCCTCTCGTTTATTCTTCAATTCGATATATGATGGCTCCAGTCGCACAATGACACTGCTGCACCTCTGCGCCACTGAACCGCCGTCCGCAGGATGCCACCGTCCGGACACACACAAAGGAGAGTGACCCATGGACAACTCAGAACTCGACGACATCCTCACCGCCGTCCGCGAATTCGTCCGCGAGAAGGTCGTCCCCCTCGAAACCCAGGTCGAGGACGAAGACGCCTTCCCCGAAGCCATCATCAAGGAATCCGCCGAAATGGGACTCTTCGGCTGGGCCCTGCCCGAGCAATACGGCGGCCTCGGCCTCAACGCCGAACAGGACGCACTCCTGGCCATGGAGCTCGGCTACACAACACCGGCGTTCCGGTCGCTGTTCGGCACGAACAACGGCATCGCCGGACAGGTGCTCGTCAACTACGGCACCGACGACCAGAAGTCCGAATGGCTGCCACGTCTGGCAGCCGGCGACGTCGTCGCCTCCTTCGCCCTCACCGAATCCGAGGCCGGATCCGACCCCTCGGGCCTGCGCACGAAGGCCGTGCGCGACGGCGATGACTACGTCATCAACGGCTCCAAGCGGTTCATCACCAACGCCGAGGCCTCCGACGTCCTCATGGTCTTCGCCCGCACCGACCCGAACGCCACGGGCTCAAAGGGCATCTCAGTCCTCCTCGTGCCCACGAAGTCCGAAGGCGTGACCGTCGGACCGCACGACCACAAGATGGGCCAGGCCGGCGCCTGGACCTCGGAGATCTTCTTCGACGACGTCCGCGTGCCCGCCGCCAACCTCATCGGCGGCGAGGAGGAGAAGGGCTTCTACGCGGCCATGGCCTCACTCAACAAGGGACGCCTGCACATCGCGGCGATCTGCGTCGGCCAGTCGATCCGCATCCTCGACGAATCCGTCCGCTTCGCCGCCGATGCGAAACAGGGCGGCGAGCCGATCGCCCGGTTCCAGCTCGTCCAGGCGATGCTCGCCGATATCTACACCGACGTCGCCGCCGCCAAGGCCCTCGTCCTCTCGGCCGCACAGCGCTGGGACGCCGAGACCGATCGCAAGCTCGGCCCCTCCTCGGCGAAGCTCTTCGCCTCCGAAGCACTCGCCCGCATCGCCGACAAGGGCGTGCAGATCCAGGGTGGAATGGGCTACATGCGCGAGTCAGCGGTCGAACGCTTCTACCGTCACGCCCGCCTCTTCCGCATCTACGAAGGCACCTCCGAAGTCCAGCGCGTCGTCGTCGCCAAACAGCTGCTGGGTGGCGCGCACAAGCCCCAGTTCAACCTCTGAGGTCGGCACCAGTATTCTGCACGCATAAGCGCAACGGCGGGCCGCCTCGGCGAGGTCCGGCTCCGCTTGGTCACACCCCAACGAAAGGCATCACATGACTGAATCCACGACCGCGAACACCGGCATCACCGTCACCGAAACCGGCGGAGTCACCGCGATTCCCGGCCTGCTGGCCGGCAAGGTCGCCGTCGTCACCGGCGGCGGGCAGGGACTGGGCCTGGCGATGGCGCGCAGCCTCGTCGACTCCGGAGCCAAGGTCGTCGTCGCCGATATGAACGAGGAGAGCCTGCAGTCGGCCGTGGCCGAGCTCGGCGGCGACGACATCGCAGCCGGTGTCGTGTGCAACGTCTCCGACCTCGCAGCCGTCGAGAAGCTCGCCGAGGAGGCCGCCAAGGCGTTCGGCGGTGTCGACATCTGGGTCAACAACGCCGGCATCACCCGTGATGCGACGATCCGGAAGATGACCGAGCAGCAGTTCGACGATGTCATCTCCGTGCACCTGCGGGGCACGTGGAACGGGCTCAAGGTCGCCACCGCACTCATGCGCGAACAGGACCGCGGCGGCTCGATCATCAACGTGTCCTCGATCAGCGGCAAGGTCGGCAATCCCGGACAGTCGAACTACTCCGCGGCGAAGGCGGGCATCGTCGGCATGACGAAGGCCGTGGCGAAGGAGGTCGCGTTCAAGAACATCCGCATCAACGCGATCCAGCCCGGCTTCATCAACACGGCGATGACCGCAGCCATGCCGCAGCACGCGATCGATTCGAAGCTCACCGACATCCCGCTCGGCCGGGCAGGCGAACCCCAAGAAGTCGCCTCGGTTGTGCTCTTCCTCGCCTCGGGGCTCTCGAGCTACCTCACCGGCACCGTCACCGAGATCTCCGGCGGCCGCCACATCTGAGTCGGCTGCTCGCCTCGCCGAGGCGGCCCGACGTCTGCGGCCAACCTCGCCAAGGCGAAAGGACATCCGTTCCGGTGCCTCGCCGAGGATGAGCAGCGTTCACAACGGCCCGACATCCCTGCGGGGACGTCGGGTCGTCGTCGTTCGGTGGGTTCGCGTCCCGCGGGACATCTCACAGGATTTCCGCGTCCCTGCGGGGACGTTTCAGCGGGACGGTCGCGCCGCCTCGGCGAGGTCAGGCCCGGTATTTGATTTCGCCGCCGACGACGGTGAGCGCGACTCGGGTGTCGCGGATCGCCTCGGCGTGGGCGAAGAGGGCTTCTTCGGAATCGTAGCCGAGGAGGCCGTCGGTCGGCGTGCGCGAGCCGTTCAGGTCGCTCGACTGTGCGGTCACCTCGGTGTTGAGGGCGTCGCTGCTCAGCCCTTCAGCGGCGCACGGATCGGTGTCGACGAGGATGAAATCGGCGTCCATTCCCGGGGCCAGATACCCGCGTCGGTCCTCGAGACCGGCGGCGAACGCGGGACCCTGAGTGTGCAGGCGGATGGCCTCGACTGCGCTCAGACGACGGTGCGGCTGGAACGTCGTGGACGCCTCGCCGGAGATGTTCGCCCTGGTCATCGCCGCATAGATCGCGGCGAAGGGGTTCGCCGGTTCGACGGGGCCGTCGGAGCCGAATACGACGTGTACGCCCGCCTCGAGCAGGTCCGGCCACGCGTAAGCCGCCAACTGCGCGGACTCGTCGATGAGGTGGAGCAGGTGCAGGTCGGAGATGCAGTGGCGTGGCTGCATGGATGCGAGCACCCCGAGCTCGGCGAACCGGGCGACGTCGGTCGGCTGGATGAACTGGGCGTGCTCGACGCGGTGGCGCATCGGCCGGTCGTACTTCTCCTCTGCAGCCCGCGTGATGTCGCGCAGGCGGTCGAAGACTTCGAGCACATGGTGGTTCGCTTGGTCGCCGATGGCGTGGATGGCCACGGAGATGCCCGCCTCGGTGGCGATGTGCGCCTGCTCGAAGAGTTCGTCCTCGGTCATCTGCGCGATGCCGAAGTTCTCGGTCTCGCCGTCGGTTTCGGGGAACGGTGAGGACATGTGCGAGGTGTGCGAGCCGAGTGCCCCATCGGAGAACAGCTTCAACCCACCACACTGCAGCCAGTCGTCGCCGTCGCCGGTGTGCCACCCGGTTTCGATCGCCCACGGCACCTCGAGTGAGCGCAGGAACAGCGTCACGCGCATGTCCTGGCGACCGGCTTCGTGCAGGTCGTTCCACCCCAGAGTCGCGGCGATGCCGTCGAAGTCGTGGATCCCGGTCAGGCCTTGGGAGAGGAAGAGCTCCTGAGTGGTGGCGAGGCGTTCGACCTGCTCCTCGCGGCTGGGTTCGGGTATGAAGCGGGCGACGAGGTCGGTGGCGTCCTCGCGCACCAGACCGGTGAGCTGCCCGTCGTCGCGGACGAAGCTGCCGCCCGACGGGTCGGGGGTCGCTTCGTCGATTCCGGCGATCTCGAGGGCGTGGGCGTTGGCCCACAGGGTGTGCAGGTCGAGTGACCACATCGCCACGGGGTGGTCGGGAACCTCGGCGTCGAGCAGCGTCCGGTCCGGGTAGCTCGGGTCCTCCCATTTGTTGAGGTCCCACCCGGAGCCGACCACCCACGTGCCCACCGGGAGGGAATCGGCACGTTCGCGTATGGCGGCGACCGCCTCGGTCAGGGATTTCGTCTGGGACAGATCGAGGTCGGTCAGGGAGTCGGCGTACATGATCGAATGGATGTGGCCGTCGACGAAACCGGGCAGGATGACCTGTCCGCCGCAGTCGATTTCGTCGAGCTCGAGTCCGGGGATGACCGTGGTCGCACCGACCCCACCCGCCGAGGCGAGCGCCGCCGTCGTCGACGACTGCGCGGCCGCGATGTCGAGCAGTTCGGCCCGGGTGCCGACGGCCACGATGGTCTCCCCGTCGACGAGGATCGCGTCGGGGGCCGGCTGAGTGAGGTCGACGGTTGAGGTTGGGGCCGCGGCGGGAGTGTCCGCGTTCGATGCGCTCGGGTCGGAGGCGGTCGAGTCAGGGGTGTTCGAGGCGGCCTGGGGTGCGAACGTGCGCACGACGGCGTTGGAGAACAGACGCATGGGCACCAGTCTAGAGCGGGTGCGGTGGTAAGGATGGGCGGACGCTGCGGTGCGGCCGAATGGATGCGGATCGGATGCGGATCGGATGCGGATCGGGCACGGCAGACGATTTTCTACGAGGAGTAGAATCGGGATCATGACTCACTTCTTCAGCACCGATGACTCGCGATTGGCGGCGAGCGCTCGGATCATCCTGCCCGCCGTCTGGCTCGGGCTCATCATCGGCATCTCCCTCATCGAGGCGCCGCTGAAGTTCACGGCCCCGGGCATCACGATCCCGTTGGGATTGGGCATTGGGCGACTGGTGTTCGGCGTGATGAACTGGGTCGAACTGGTCATCGCCGTGATCCTGCTGTGGGCCCTGCTCAAGTCGGGAGTCGACCGCGCCTACCGCAGTGTGGCCTGCGGGCTCATCGCAGTGCTCATCATCAAGGTCGTCGTCATTCGGCCGCTGCTCAATCAGCGCACGGATGCCGTGCTCGCAGGTGTCGACGAGGGTGGGTCGTCCCTGCATCTGCTCTATATTGCCGCCGACGGACTGCTCATCGTGGGGCTGGTTGCCGCACTCGTGATGGCAGTGCGCCGTTGGGTATTGATCCGCCCGGCCGTCGCGGCAGACGACAGATAGAGGAGGCCGCTGGGTCGGCTCAGACCGAAACCGCAGCCGCCTTCCGCGCCCTCACCTGATCGAGGAAAGCTGAGAAGAGGATCCGACGGTCACGGACATCGGCGCCGTTCTCCTCCAGGTGCCACTCGAGGCCGCCGCAGCGATTGGTGCTGGGCCGCGCCTTCACCGAGCACCGAGCACCGAGCACCGAGCACCGAGCCATGGCAACTCAGCGGCCTCTTCGGCGAACAATCGCCTTCTGATCAGGTCATCG
Source organism: Brevibacterium sp. LAARM3_SD1 (assembly GCF_057364765.1). NCBI lineage: Bacteria > Bacillati > Actinomycetota > Actinomycetes > Micrococcales > Brevibacteriaceae > Brevibacterium > Brevibacterium sp. LAARM3_SD1. The sequence continues at coordinate 41,866 of NZ_JBNFOL010000028.1, forward strand.
GGATAAAACTCGATGCGCCACACAAAACTCGATACCCGACTGTACAAAACCCGATGGTTACCGGCACAAAAGTCGATGCGCGAACTCTACATCATTCGTCCGGGCTCCCGACCATCTGCTTCAGCTCCGGCACCTGTGTGAAGATCTTGTCCCGAAAGTCGTTGAGTCTGAGCACGTCGTCGAAACTCAGATGGATGACCTTATAGCCCAAGCTGAGAAGCCGATTGTGCTGTTCGCCTTCCCTCCGGATCAGCGAGGGACCCACCAGAGCGTATTTCTCACTTCCGTCGACCGCGAGGATCGTTCGTGCCTGTTCATTGAGAAAATCGACTCGAGCAATGAAGCCTCGGCTGTCTCGGACTTCGATCTGCTGTTCGAACCCCGTCAGGTTCAAAGCGATGAGGTTGAGTCGGCATTTGCTCTCGGCGGGGCTCTCAGAGAACGGCCCGATCGCATCAACCATCCGCTGCGCGGTGACCTGGCCCGATCGCATGCGAGCAACCGCAGGATAGAACGCCGTCTTGATGATCCGACGTGCCTCGGACTGAAACTTTTCTGTATACCCGGACCTCGGATTGAAGCCAGGGAAATGATCGGCCGTCGCCTGACGCAGTACCCATTCCAGTGCTGCAAAAGCTTCGTGTTGACCCGAAATCCGAATGAGGTCCAAGGCCGTCCTGATCGCCGAGGTGGCCGCAAGGTGACCGAATCGGACCTGATCCTCTGCGGGTACCTCATCCCGCACACGGATAATCTCCTTAGTGTGCGAATTGCTCCTTGGGTGTCTGACCGTGATCGCTTGCGATGCGTCCTTGTACAAAGGTATTCCGTGGAGGACAGCCGCCGATTTGCCAACGATCACGTCCTCCGGCCGGTACCAGCGGTAACTCTGAATGCGCAGCGCTCGGAGCTGGGTCTGATACCTGAAATCGCGCTTCAGGTCGGCTGGAGTTTTGCCGACGTGGAAACTGATCCAGTCGACGTCTCTGATAAATGCCGCAATCCGACTGTGGTCTTTCACTCCGCACTCACGGATCACCGAGTACACCCCGCGGCAGAGACGAATCAGACAACAATCCAGCGCGCTCTTGATCGTTTTGGAAGAGATGCCGGCGGCGGAGAACTCTTCACGATAGATCGTATTCTTCATCTGGCGAGTATCGGCATCAGCGAACTGCCGTTAGTACCCCTTGCGCTGAGGTTGTGGACAACGTTTCGTCGTCCACAAGTCAACGACGGTCGAGTCGAGATATTCTCCACAGGCCACTGATGAACGTCTCTGCACACGAATCCCTGAGAACTCGCAGATGCTGGGCACCGCTGAGACGGTTTAGCCCATTTGAACCTATGAACGCGCCGACTGTCTGGATTCTCTAAAGGTGCCGAATGAGAAGGTACTCCACAGTGTCTGGTGCGCAAGTGAGCGCTCAGTCCACTGGAGCCCAAGTCTGGTGATCGGCTTTTGCACCATCCGTCATCGACTTACGGGGCATCTGTCATCGCCTTCTGATCGATGCATCTGGTTCGAACTCGATGGTTCGGTCAAAAGGCGATGAGTGCCCGAGAGTCGCCTCAAGTGGCTCCTCACCATCCCCATGCTTCCCGGAACGTACCCTCCGCCGGCCCCGCCGGCGGCATGAAATCAGCGCAAAGGCAAAACTCACGCGCAGACTGAGGCCAGGTGGCCGCAACCGGACTCAGAAGTACACCGCCAAGGGGCCGCGAGGACCGTCGATGACGTCGACCGGGGTGTCGAACACCCTGGACAGCACCTCTCCGGTCATGATCTCGTCGGGAGTGCCGAATTCGGTGACGGCGCCGTCCTTGACCGCACAGATGTGGTCGGCGTAGTGACCGGCGAAGTTGATGTCATGGAGGACGATGACGATGGTCCTCCCCATCTCGGCGGCGGCCCGACGCAGATGCTGCATCATCTGCACCGACCTCTTCATGTCGAGGTTGTTGAGCGGCTCGTCGAGCAGAACGTAGTCGGTGTCCTGCGCCAACACCATCGCCACATAGGCGCGCTGCCGCTGGCCGCCGGAGAGCTCGTCGATGAACCGATTCTCCAGCTCACCGAGTTCGAGGAAGTCGATCGCCTGTGAGATGACCTCCTCATCCGCGGTCGTCAGTCGCCCCTTCGAATGCGGGAACCGCCCGAAGCCGACGAGTTGCCTGATCGTCAGCCGAGTGATGAAGTGATTCTCCTGTCGCAGGATGGACACGATCTTCGCGAGATCCTTCGACTTCGTCGAGCTGACGTCATAACCGGCCACCGAGATCGCGCCGGAATCCATCCCGAGCAGCCGCCCGATCATCGTCAGCAGAGTCGACTTTCCGGCGCCGTTCGGCCCGACCAGAGCGGTGACTCCCCCGGCAGGGATCTGCAGATCGACGGGCCCGATCGAGACTTCGTCGGCGTAGGATTTGCGGGCCGATTCGAGCGTGATCACAGGCGCCCCTTTCTCAGGATGACGAGCAGGAAGGCGCCGCCGCCGACGATCTCGATGATGATCGACACGACCCCCTCGGCGTAGAAGATGTTCTTCATGACGAAGTACGCCCCGCCGAGAACGACGAATCCAATGAGCGCGGCCATCGGGAAGAGGCGTTTGTGGTCGAAGGTGTCAGCGAACTGGTAGGCGAGCATTGCGACGAGGAAGCCGAGGAAGACCATCGGTCCGATCATCGAGACGGACACTGCCATGAGGATGGAGACGAAGAAGAGGACCTTGAGCAGTTCGCCCTTGTAGTTGAGTCCCAGGTTGCTCGTCATGTCCCGTCCCAGGGCCACCACATTCAGGCGTGAGGAGCAGAGGTAGAGCCCGAGGCAGGCGAGCAGGCACAGCGGGATCGACACCGGCAGGTAGCTCGAATCCGAATTCGAGATCGACCCGAACAGTCGGGCGGAGAGGACGTCGAATTCGCTCGGGGTCAGCGTCCGCTGCATGAATGTCGCGACCGAGCCGAGTCCGCCGCCGATGACGACGCCGATGAGCAGCATGAGCGCCACCGAGGAATGCCGTCCCGACAGCAGCCACCCGTAGAGCGCCAGCGACAGCCCGACCATGAGCACGAGCTGGACGATGAAGGGCACTAGCCCCTTGAGTTCGACGACCGCGGTGACTCCGAAGAAGTACATCGCCGAGGTCTGGATCGCCACGTAGAGGGACTCGAATCCCATGATCGATGGGGTGATGATCCGGTTGTTCGTCACCGTTTGGAAGGCGACCGTGCCGAACGACTGACACAGTGCCACCAGGGCGATGACGACGAGGTTCGTCAGCCGCAGCTCGGCGATCAGCCAGAACCCCGGGTCGGTGATCGGCATCGGATTGTCCCAGGCCAGGATGCCCAGAGCGATCCCCGCCGAGGCGACCGCCAGCACGATGATCATCGTCCAGTAGCGACGCTGCGACCGTTTCGTCGGAAGCGGTCCCGACGACCGCTGAGCAGTCGCAGACCCTCGCCGAGGCGGCCGACCGTACCGTGCGCCCGCACCGGACCGATCCCCGCCGTTCACGACGGTGGCCGCGGTCGGGTGGGCCGCCTCGGTGCCGGTCCCGGTCGATTCGGTTTCATCGTTTGCGCGCATCCGAGCTCACCCGACCTTTCGCTGACGCAGCAGCAGGGCGACGAACACGGCCGCGCCGACGACGCCGAGGATGAGGGAGACGGGCAGTTCGAAGGGCATGACGATGATCCTGCCGATGAGGTCGCAGATGGTGACGATCGCGATGCCGAGCAGACACACCCAGGGCAGGTTCGAGCGCAGGTCGTCGCCGCGGATGAGCGAGACGATGTTCGGCACGATGAGGCCGAGGAACGGCAGGTTGCCGACGACGACGGTGACCACTCCGGTCGCAATCGCCACGAACACGGTGCCCAGCAGCAGGATCTGGTTATAGTTGAGACCGACGTTGGTGGCGATCTCCTTGCCGAGCCCTGCCACGGTGAAGCGGTCGGCGAGAATGAAGATGGCGACGACGACGGCCGCGACGATCCACAGAGTCTCGTACTGGCCGCGCAGGATCGACGTGAAGCTGCCGGCGAACCAGATGCCCAGCGACTGCAGCATATCCGTCTGCACCGCGATGAAGGTCGAGACGGCGCCGACGACAGCGCCGAGCATGATGCCGACGATCGGCACGATGAGCGAGGATTTCAGAGAGACGCGGCGCAGGAAGACGAAGAAGACGAGGGTGCCGACGAACGCGGCGATGATCGCGCCAACCATACGCGCGACGATCGAGGCATCGGGATAGACGATGACGGTGAGCATGAGGCCGAGCCCCGCCCATTCGGTGGTGCCGGTCGTCGTCGGCTCGACGAAGCGGTTCTGGGTCAGCAGCTGCATGACCAATCCGCACATCGCCATGGCGGCGCCGGCCAGGACGAGGGCGATCGTGCGCGGGATCCGCGTGATCTGGAACATCTCGGCCCCGCCGTCACCGCCGAAGACGTCGTAGACGCCGGTGAGCAGCGAGAGCGCGAGGAGGATGGCGACCCCGACGATGCCCAACAGCAGGGGCCATCCGAACAGGGGCGCCTTCGCCGAGGCGGCCCCACGTGGGGACGGTTCCGACGTCCCGTTGAGGGACGGATCGACCGTTCCCTGTGGGGACTCAGCCGTCCGGTTGCGTCGGGCTTCGTTCCGACGTCGGGCCGCCTCGGCGAGGGTCATCACTTCTGAGCTTCGAGCGTGTCTGCGAAGTCGTTGAAGAACTCGGTGTACGTCTGGATGCCTTCGTTGAGGTAGGTGTCCTCGGGGAAGTAGACGATCTTGTCGTCCTTGATCGCAGGAACGTCCTTGAGCGCTTCGGAGTCTTCGAGGACCTCGGCGGCAGGGGCCGAGCCCTCGTCGCGTTCTTCGGGGGCGAACGAGGCGTCGCGGTCGAGGACGATCATGAGGTCGGGGTTCGACTTCGCGATGGCCTCGACGGAGACGTCGTCGCCCTGGTGGTCCTCGCTGCCCTCTTCGACTTCGAGGGCCGGGTCGAGGTCGAGGATATCGAAGACCGGGCCGACGGTGCGGCCGACCGATGGTGCGGCATAGCCGATGTCGCCGGCCGAGGTGATCAGGCCCATGGCCTTGTCGCTGTCGTCGTAGGCGGCCTGGGCGCGTTCGATGGAGGCATCGAAGTCGTCGACGAGCTTCTTCGCCTCATCCTGCTTGCCGAAGACCTCGCCGAGAGTGGTCGTCTGTCGGCGCAGCTCCGCGTCGAAGTCCTCGCCGTCGCGGGGATCGAGTTCGAGCACCGTTGCCTCGGGAGCGAGCTTGGCCAGATCGTCATGGAACTGGGCGAAGCGCTGACCGTTGACGATGAGGTCGGGCTTCGCTTCGACGACCTTCTCGAGGTCGGGTTCGCGGTGGCTGCCGAGGTCGAGGATCGAATCATCCTGCGTGTACTCGAGGTCTTCACTCATCAGGGAGACGGCGCCGCCCTTGAGTTCGATGCCCCAGTCGCTGAGTGTCTGGAACGTGCGGTTGTCAGTGGCGACGACGGACTTCGGCGGGGAGCCGACGGTCTGCTTGCCGTTGTTGTCCTCGACCTCGACCGTGGAGCCGGAGTCATCGGCCTTCGCCGAGTCGGATTCTGCCGAGCCGCAGCCGGCCAGCGTGAGAGCGACAACGCCTGCCAGGGCGCTCAGTTGAAGGCGAGTCGAACCATGAGGGTCCCACTTTCAGGAATGAACGTATAAGAAGAGCGCGTGCACACACTGAAAGTAAGCTTAGCCTATGCTTTGTAAATTAAGTCAAATAAGTATGACGTTATCTGCATCACATTTGGAGTGGGCCTGAGCTCAGGTGATGGGGGTTGGGTTCAGATGGTGTGGACCAGGGGTCAGACGGCGGCGATCCCGGGTTCAGGCGGTGTCGGCCTGAGTCAGATAGCGGCAATGAGGCGGTCGACCTCTTCCTGGGTATCGGCCGCGGCGGTCGGTCCGCCGGAGCCTCCGCGACTGACCTTGAGTCCGGCCTCTTCGACGATGACGGCTCCGCCGGCGTAGTCGTAGATGCCCAGGCCGCGTTCGGCGTAGCCGTTGACCCGACCTTCGGCGACCATACACAGGTCGAGCGCGGCGACCCGCAGCGGCGAATGTCGTCGTAGCCGGTCATGAGGTCTTCGAGTTTGGCCAGCTGGACGCCGCGATTGCTCAGGGCGTAGGCGAAGCCCGTGGCCAGTAGCCTGCCCGACAGTCCGGGCGGAGTGCCGCGCAGTCGTCGCGCCGGAATGGCCGAACCGGCCTCGCGGTAGTCGGCCAAGCGCCCGTCGATACGGAAGGCTCCGCTTCCCGCGGCCGCCAACCAGGTGGCGTCCAGCCCCGGTGAGGCGACGAGCCCGATCTGCCAGTCGCCGAGTCCCAAGCCGGCATCCTTCTCATCTGCAGCTTCGCAGACGCCGACGGAGAACGCATGGTGTTCGATGTTGCGGACATAGTTGACGGTGCCGTCGATCGGGTCGATGTGCCATTCCAGGCGGGGACCACCGCCCTCCGCTCCGGCTGCTCCATTACTCTGCCGTTCATCGCCGAGCTCGAGGAGTCGGCCCGACTCCGAGTCGAAAGCGTGGAGTTTGAGTAGGAAATCCGTTGGGAAGACTTCGACAGGATCCAGGGCCTCGGATCCCTCTTCGCCGACCATGAGGTCATGGGGTCGGACTCGATTGAGGTACCCGCGCACAAGCGCTTCGATCTGCGCGTCTGCGCGAGTGACGAGGTCATTCGGTGAGGTCTTCGTATCGACGACGCTGGCATCGAGGCTCGCGCCGAGCAGCGGCCTCCAGGCGAGCATCTGCTCCCAAGCCATGAGCGAGAGGTCTGAGGCGATGCGGATGAGCGGAAGGTCGACGATCTCAGCGGGCAGCGATTCGAGCTCGGAGTTCATACGGCCACTCTAGACAAGGCGTTGCGGCTCTCGCCCAAGTGTCCGCAGGCAGAAACCTGCCTGAAATTGCACGCCGGCATAGGGCCGCAGGGCCCAGGTCCACACAGAGCCATTCACTCTGGTTCACACCCTGTGTAACAAGACTGCAATACACCGGCGAACATGTACTTCTTGTATCTAATCCGCCCACTGTGGCCGGGAACTCCGATCAATCGGCTATTCCGACCCTTCGGAAACGCACCTGCGGTTGCCGTCACAGCATCCAGGTCCGAATGATTTCTCAAACCGATGAAGAGGCGATTCCTGAAGCGATTTTCGAACTCCGAGCAGTATTCTCTTCGGTGATTTGTTCGCTCACCAGCCTCATTGTCGCCAGTTCGGAAATTCCCGCTTCCGGTGTCTCGACGATTCGGTCACGGAACCGTCAGAAAACGTGCATGAATCGCACAAGGGCGGTGATCCATATCATCTATGGATCACCGCCCTGGTTTCTGCGCGGGAAGAGCGGGCACAGAGGGGACCCGTAGAATGCCATCCTGCCCCCGTGCTTCCTGGGATCAGGCGGGGTCGGCGACTCCGGCCTTCGGCTCACTGCGCTTGACAGGCCCGTGCCTGCGCACGATCTCCTGAACGGCCTGCGAGGAGGTGCCGGCCGCCTCGGCGATCGCACCAAAGGTCGCGCCTTCTTCACGGGCGCGCAGAATCGCCATCACATAGTCGGTGTTGATTTTCGAACGCTGCCGTGCGACCTTTCGGACGACGCCGACTAATGCAGTCTGATCAACTGTCAATTCACGAGCTCGACGAGACATGGTTTCTTCCCTTGCATTCAAGTAGTGGCACGTTGCCACGAATTGGTGTAGTCCCATTAGATACCACGAATATGTCAAGACGCCAAGAATTCCCGGATATAGGAACTCAGGCTACTGTGTAGCACCGTTCTGAGCACGTGTAATAACGAACGTATAACGTTTCTGAGGTCCCGAGGATGACTCTCACTCGCAACTCCGCGAGGTGGAAGGTATCGATGTTCCGGCAACCCAGGTGGCACAATGCGGACATGACGACTATGGCCCATCCCCCTGGAGCGAACCGGGCGACCGTCGACGGAGACGAGTCCCAGACAGCGCTTCCCACTGCACTCGCCGAAGAGTTCCGCACCGCGGGCATCCGTGATTTCAGCATCGACGACACCGATCGCGCCGCGTACTCCTCCGATGCCTCGCTCTTCCGGCTCGTCCCTGCCGCCGTCGTCTTCCCCCACGACGAAGAGGAAGTGGCGCGAGTACTGTCCGTTGCGCGCCGCCTCGGTGTGCCCATCACCAGCCGCGGCGCCGGCACATCGATCGCCGGCAACGCCATCGGCCGCGGCATCGTCCTCGATTTCTCTCTCCATATGAATGCGGTCCTCGACCTCGACCGGGACGAGCAGTCAGCCTGGGTGCAGTCCGGCTGCGTCCACGCCCACCTGCAGAAACAGGCCAAACCGCACGGTCTGCGCTTCGGCCCGGACCCGTCCACCCACACCCGCTGCACGATCGGCGGGATGATCGGCAACAATGCCTGCGGCCCACGGGCACTGGGCTACGGACGCACGGGTGACAACATCCTGGCATTGAAGATCATGCTCATCGACGGCACAGTCGTCACCCTCGATGGCTCGGACGCGGCGGCGACGTTTCCGCGGCTGCACGAACTCGTTGCGCAGAACCTCGGCACCATCCGCACGAACTTCGGCACGTTCTCCCGCCAGGTCTCCGGGTACGGACTCGAGTCCCTCCTACCGGAGAACGGCTTCGACGTCCGCCGGGCCTTCGCCGGCACCGAGGGCACCTGGGGCGTCGTCCTCGCGGCGAAGATGCGTCTGGTCAAGGACCCGAGCTTCACCTCGGCGGTCGTGCTCGGCTATGCGGACATGGTCGCCGCCGCCCACGACGCACCGCTGCTGAAGGACTTCCCCGTCGCCGCCTGTGAGGGCCTCGATTCGCGCATGCTCGACCGGGTCATCGACACCAAGGGCGCCGAGGCGGTCCCTCCGCTGCCCGAGGGCGCGGGCTGGCTCGTCGTCGAACTCATCGGTGAGGACGAGTCCGCGCTCGAGTCGGAGACTCAGCGCCTCATCTCCGAATCGAAGTCGCTCGATACCGCGGTCCTCGATGCCAAGGCGGCCGCGAGGTGTGGGCGATCCGCGCCGATGGCGCGGGCCTCGTCTCACGCACCCCCGATGGACGGGACGCCCACGCAGGATGGGAGGATTCGGCGGTTCCGGTGGACCACCTCGGCGATTATCTTCATGACCTCATGGAGCTGCTCGAGGAGCACGGGCTGTGGGGCATTCCCTATGGGCACTTCGGTGACGGCTGCCTGCACATGCGCGTGGACTTCCCACTCGAGGACCCGAACGGCGGTCAGGTGATGCGCGATTTCATGGTCGCGGCCACGAAGCTCGTCGCCCGCTACGGCGGGTCGGTCTCCGGGGAGCATGGGGACGGTCGGGCCCGGTCCGAACTGCTCCGCCTCATGTACACCCCGGCGGCGCTCGATCTGTTTGCCCAGGTCAAACGTCTCTTCGATCCTCAGCATCTGCTCAATCCCGGTGTCATCGTCGACCCGGATGCCCTCGACGAGTCGATCCGTCTGACTCAGCTGCCGCTGCGTGAGGAACTGCCCGGCACTCTGGCGATGGCATACGAGGGCGAGTCCGCCGGTTTCGCTTCGGCGGTGCACCGGTGCACCGGAGTCGGCAAGTGCCGTGCGGATTCGGCGGCCGGCGGCGGCATCATGTGCCCGTCGTATCAGGCCACCCGGGACGAACGGCATTCGACGCGGGGTCGCGCACGAGTGTTGCAGGAGATGGTGTCCGGAGATCTGCTCGAGCCTCGCTGGGACTCCCCCGAAGTGCACGAAGCCCTCGACCTGTGCCTGTCGTGCAAGGCCTGCGGGACCGAGTGCGACCGGCACGGACATGTCCACGTACAAGGCCGAGGTCCTGCACCAGTCCTATCAGGGCAGGCTGCGGCCGATGAAGCACTATTCGCTCGGGTTCCTTCCCCAGCTCGCTCGCCTGGTCACCCCGCTCGCGCCGGTCGTCAACCGGGTGTCGGGGCTGCCGGGGCTGACGACCCTGGCGAAGAAGATGGCCGGCATCGACGTCCGCCGCTCGATCCCGCAGTTCTCGTCCACGACGTTCAGGAAGTGGTGGACCACCACCGCCGAGGCGGCACCGAAGTCGCGTGCCAATGCCGAAGTCGTGCTGTTCGCCGATTCCTGGTCGAACCATTTCGCTCCGCGTATCCTCGCCGCGGCCGTCGCCGTGCTCGAGCAAGCCGGTGTGCATGTGCGAGTGGTCGATCAGACCGTGTGCTGCGGGCTGCCGCTCATCTCCACCGGTCAGCTGGATGCGGCGAAGGCGAATCTGTCGGAGACCATCACCGCTCTCGATGCCACGGGAGACTTGCCGATCATCGGCGTCGAACCCTCGTGCCTGGCCACGCTCAAGGACGATTCGCTCAAGCTCGTCGCCGATGAGGCCTCGCACCGAGTGGCCGACCGCGTGCAGACTCTTGCCCAATACCTGCTGAGCATCGGTGCCGAACTGCCGGACCTGTCAGGAGTCGAGGCGCTCGTGCAGCCGCACTGCCACCAGTCCGCGATCTTCGGCAATGCGGCCGACAGAGAGCTGCTGGCCAGGGCCGGAGCGAGCACTGAGTTCCTCGGCGGCTGCTGCGGTCTGGCCGGGAACTTCGGCGTCGAGGACGGCCATTTCGAGACCTCGGTCGCCGTCGCCGAAGTGGCTCTGCTGCCGGCTCTGCGCAAACGGGGACGGGCCACCGGTGTGGAGCCCCGGACCGGATCCGGCACGCATTCCGACAACGGCGAGCGTCTGCAGATCGTTCTCGCCGACGGGTATTCGTGCCGTACGCAGATCACGGATCTCAGCGATGCCGAGGGCGTGTCGCTGGCCGAACTCCTCGCGTGGGGATGGGGGCTGGAACCTCGGCGGTGATGCCGAGGTCAGGGCCGCCTCGGCGAGGTTTCAGGTCTTACCGTCGATTCAGGCTTTGGCCGTGAGGACCGGAACCTCGGCTTCGAGGAGGATCCGCTGTGCCTGCGAGCCGAGGATGAACTTCCCGATCGCCGAGCGTTTGCGCAGGCCGATGACGATGAGCTGGGCTTTGTACTCCTCGGCGAGGTCGTTGAGCGTGCCGGGCAGATCGTCTTCATGGTCGGGCTGGAGCACCTCGACGTCGACGTCCGATTCCTTGCCGAGGTCGACGATCCGCTTGATCTCGTCCTCACCGATCTCGGTCGGAGTTCCACTGGCACCTCGTCGCTGTGAGTTGATCACGACGGCAGCGCTCGACCGCAGTTTGGCCTCTGCGAAACCGGCACGCAGAGCAGCCTCACCCTCGGGAGCGGGTAGGTAGCCAATGAGAATCGTCATGGCCCCCAGTATATGGACTCATCCGTGGTTCATTCACGTCGGGATCACTCAACGGTCAGGTAGAAACAACCCCCATTGCCCTCCAATTACTACCTGACGGCGGCCCAGCAACCTCGCGCGAGGTATCTGGGCCGCCGTCGGGTGGCAATTAGGAAAGTGAGGCTTCGACGACTGCCTGGGCTCTCGCTGCGTGTTCTCGCAGGGAGTCGATGAGCTCCGGCGGGTAAAGCACTTCGATCTCGGCGGGGATCGCTGCCAGGGTGGCCGTGACCCATCTGAGGTCCCAGAATCCGCAGGTGATGCGCACCCCGTCGGCCGCCTCGGTGATGGTGGCGCTCCGGGTGGAAAACCATTCCTTCGCCTCCTGCACCGAGGCAGCGGTGCGCAGAACGACGGTGTGCGGATACGCGGTGGTGGTGACGGCGGCGGAGACAGCCGCCTCGGCGTCGGGGTGGTCACGCGGCGTAAAGCTCAGCGTCGTCGCGTGGACATCGCTCATCCGGTCGAGGCGGAAGACCCGATGATCATCGCGGTCGAGGTCGAAGGCGAAGACGTACCAGTGAGCGCCGAAAACGACGAGGCGGATCGGTTCCACGCGACGCGGCGTCGAGGGTTCGGCAGTCGAGGAGTTGGCGTCGGTGGCGCCGCTATCGGGGGCTGCCCATCGAACCGCGATCGGATCGGCAGTCGGAGAACCGGGCGCGCTCGTAACGGAGGGGATCTCGGCCTCAGTTCGTTGCATCTTCCGGTAGCCGAAGGTCGCGATCGTCGACGCATTGATCGCCGAGGCGAGCGTGATGACCGCTTCGATGTCGACTCCGGGAACGTTTCCTTCGGACACGGACACGGCCGCCGCGATATCAGCGACGGTCGCGCGCATCGCCGTCGGAAGCATCTCCCGCAGCTTCGTCGTCGCCGAATCCGCATGCTCGGTGTCCAGGCCGGCCCCGCGCAGGAGCGCGAGACCAACCGCGGTGGCCAGCGCCTCCCCCGCCTCGAGCTGCAGAGGCGGCAGCACCGTCCGCGATTCGGCGCGGTAGCCTCCAGCGAGACCAGGGATCGAGGAGATGATGTAGCCGAGATCGCGCAGCTCGGCGATATCGCGGCGGATTGTCCGCGGGGTGACGTCGAAGCGGGCGGCGAGTTCGGCGGCAGTGTACCCACGCCCGGAGGCGAACAGGCTCAGCAGAGTCAGGAGCCGCGTCTCCGATCGCATGTCACTCTCCTCTTTCGTGTGAATTGGAATGAGGTGCTGGCACGGATCCGAAGCGAATCTCCGATCCCACCTTCAGAAGAACTTCAGCCACTTCCACAGATGCGGACAGTATATGTCCGCATAGGAGTTGACGATAGGTTTACCGCTTCAGCCGATCGGCTGCGGCGGACCTGCCGAACGAAGACCCCACGAGGAGAGACCATGCCGTTCTTCACCCCTTCCGTCACGACCGAAGCCGACGCTGCCTTCACGTTCCTCACGCAGCAGTGCAACCAGCTCAAGCTCACGGCGCTCGGCCTGACCGATGAACAGGCTCGCAGCACACCGACGGCCAGCGGATTGAGCATCACAGGACTCGTCGTCCACGCGGCGCAGGTCGTCAACAACTGGCTCATCCAAGTCAAGGAACCGACTCGAGAGATCGCCGAGGACGACTACCGACCGGTCAACGAAAAGATGGGACTCACGGCGATGTTCGACGGGTCAGCCCTGCCCGACCTCGACATCGACGAGGCGGTTGCGATCTTCGACAAGGTCATCGACGGGATCGAGGAGGCTCGGGCCGCAGTCGCAGAGGCGGGGACCGACCTCGGCACCGAAGTACCGATGCCGTACAACCCGTGGATGCCCGACGACTTCACCATGACCGTCCGCTGGATCCTCATGCATCTCAATACCGAGATCGCCCGGCATGCCGGACATGCAGACATCATCCGCGAGTCGATCGACGGGGCGATCGCCTACCAGCTCAATGCTCAGGCGGACGGCGAACCGTGGCCGCCCGAGGGTATGGACTGGAGCTGAGTCGCCACGAATTACCCCCAGAACTACTGTGAGTATTGATGGTGGCTGGTCTGGGACTGGCTGGCAGAGTAGGAACTGACCGTCCCATTGATCATCATGACCCTCAGAACTACTGACTCGAACGATGTCCTCGTCG
>NZ_JBNFOL010000029.1:0-52718 GCF_057364765.1 Brevibacterium sp. LAARM3_SD1
TCCCAGCAACCTCGCGCCAGGTTGCTGAGCCGCCGTCAGGTAGTGCTGGGGGGTTCGGACATCATAGCGAAGTAGGAATCGCGGCTGCGGCGCACGTGTCGGGCCATTGCCTCGGCGGCTTGCTCGACCTGTCCGGCATCGATGGCGGCGATGATCTCGCGATGTTCCGGCCACGCCTGCGGGCCTCGACGCATGAGGTTGAGCGAGTACAGCCACTCGATCTTGCCCGAGATCTGACGCAGCAGGCTGATGAACGACAGGCTCCCGCTGAGCTCGGCAATCGCGAAGTGAAAACGCATATTCAGTACCGCGAGGTCCTCAAAGCGCTCCTCAGCGATGACGGCGTCTCCGGCCTCGAGGATCTCGTTGATCTCTGCGCGGATCTCCGACCACTTCGCATCGTGGTCGCCGCCGGCACTGAGCTCGGCGGCCCGGCGGGCGGCGCGCTTCGCGGTCGCCGATTCGAGAACGATGCGGATCTCGAACAGATCCTCGGCATCATCGGCCGGTGAGGGTGCGACAACCGATCCGCTGAACTTCCGGGACTCGACGAGACCATCGGCCTCGAGGGTTCGCAGCGCCTCCCGAATCGGAATCCGCGACACCTCGTAGCGTTCGGCCAGCGCGACCTCACGCAGCTTGGCCCCGGGCTCGAGCCTGCCCTGGATGATGTCGGTGCGGATCTGCGCGGCGACGTCCAACTGCTCATCGTGCGAATCAGCCATGGTCACCGTCCCGCCGCATAACCCTGGGCCCCACGTGGATTCGCTCCGGCGCTCAGCCGCCCCGTCGCCGGATCCCGGGTCACGCACGACAGCCGCCCGAGCTCCCACTCCCCCGCCCTGGTCACGTCGTGACCGCGACTGATGAGCCCGTTGATGACATCCTCGCCGAGGCGGTCCTCGACGACCGCCCCACCCGGAACCAAGGTGCGCGGCCAGAACGACCCCGCCAACGACGTCGTGTGCAGCGCCGGAGCGTCGATGGCCTCCTGCGCGCGGTACCCGCCGACGAGCATCCGCAGGATCAGCAGCAGCTGCCATTGTTCCTGCTGGTCACCGCCGGGCGAGCCGAGAGCGATGAGCGGCTGCCCGTCCTTCGAGATCAGCGTCGGGGTCAAAGTCGTGCGCGGACGCCTGCCCGGACGCAGAGCCGAGGGGGCCGCCTCGTCGAGCCACATCATCTGCAGCCGAGTGCCGAGACAGAATCCGAGCCCGGGGACGGTCGGCGAGGACTGCAGCCAGCCGCCCGACGGGGTCGCGGAGATCATATTGCCCCACCGATCGACGACGTCGAGGTGGCAGGTGTCGCCGTTGTTGACGCCGTTCTTCTGTACTGTCGGTTCCCCGATGCCGGCCTTGATGAGTGCTTCCTTGTCCGCGCCTTCGGAAATGAGCGGAGTGGTGAAGACGGGCGCCGCACCGTCGCGGCCGAGCCCAGGCCGGAACTCCGACGATGCCTGCTCAGTGATGAGCTCTCGCCGTGAAGCCGCGTAGGAGTCGCTGAGCAGCCAATCGAGGTCGACGTCGACATCACCGTAGTAGGTGTCGCGGTCGGCCATGGCCAGCTTGAGCGCCTCGAGGATCGTGTGGGCTCCGATCTCGGTCGACGGGTCGAGGCGGTCATCGTCGAACCCTTCGAGGATCTTCAGCGTCTGCAGTAGCGCCGGGCCCTGACCCCAGGCTCCGATCTTCGCGACCTGGTAGCCGCGGAAGTCGATGGTGACGGGATCTTCGAAGCCGGCGTCGAAACCGGAGATGTCCTCCAGGGTCATCACTCCGGCGTGGTCGCTGCCGGTCGAGTGTCGGTGGGCGGTGGTGATGAAGTCCGCGATCGCCTTCGCGACGTAACCGGACTTCCACTCCTTGCGGGCCGCTCGGATCCGCTCCTCACGCGTGGCAGCGCCGTCACCAGCGGCGATGAGCCTGCGAAGCACATCGGCGTAGACGTGGTTGAACACCAGCTCGCCGGCTTCGGGAATGCTGCCTTCCGGCATCCACTGAGTGACCGAGGTCGGCCAATGCTCAGTGAAGAGTTCACTGACCTTCTCGATCGCCCCGGCAGCCCGGGCGAGGATCGGATGCCCGTTGTCGGCATAGTCGATGGCGAATTCCAGGACGTCGGCGAGCTCCCACGTTCCGTGGTGTTCGAGCAGGTTGAACCACGAGTCGACGGCGCCGGGAACAGCGGCGGCGAGCGCCCCGGAGCCGGGGACCATGTCGAGGCCTTCGCTGCGGAAATGCTCGATGGTCGCCGCGGCCGGGGCCGGGCCCTGGCCCATCATCACCTGCGGCCGGGAGGGGTCTGCGGCGGTGGCGAAGATCCCGGTCATGTCACCGCCGGGTCCGTTGAGGTGGGGTTCGACGACATGGAGGACAAAGGCTCCGGCGACCGCGGCGTCGAAGGCATTCCCGCCGCGTTCGAGCACCGCCTGCGACGTTGCGGTGGCCAACCAGTGCGTCGAAGCGGCCATCCCGAAGTGACCCTCGAGGGTGGGTCGCGTGGTGAACGATGGGGGCGGGGTAAAGGTCATATGCGTTGTCCTTCGGCAGTGTTCAGCTGATCGTCGTTCGGCGCGTCAGTCTCGGTCAGCAGTCGACACCGACGATACCCGGACTACTCCGAACTACCTGTCGATTGCATACCAACTGACGTCTGGTTACAGTTTTGTATACAATTTACACCTTATGCCGACATTCCGGCACTGGTGCCGGCTCCGCTCGCCTCGAAAGGACACCCATGACTCGTCGCCTCGACTTGGCCATGCTGCTGTTGCTGACCTTCTCGACCGGTATGGTCGACGCCATCGGCTACCTCGGCTTCGACAAGGTCTTCACCGGCAATATGACCGGCAACGTCGTCATCCTCGGCATGGGTCTCGCCGGCGCCGACGGCGTCCCCGTCCTCCGCCCCGCCCTCGCGCTCGTGTTCTTCATGGTCGGCGCGGCCCTGTCCGGGCGCATCCTCGGCGACATCGGCGAGAATTGGCACCATCGGACGACCGTGATCTTCTCCAGCGTCGCCGTCGGCTGTGCCGCGTTGTCCGTCTACGTCGCGATCGTCCCCGACCCCGAGATCGGCCTCGCCGGTACGATCTTCACCTCGGCCCTCTCAGCCCTCATGGGTGCGCAGGCCGCGGCCGCACGGAAGATGAAGATCGCCGACGTCACCACCGTGGTCGTGACCTCGACGATCGTCGGTCTCGCGGCCGATTCGAGCCTGGCCGGCGGTGACAACGTCCGCTGGATCCGCCGCCTGCTCGCCGTCGTCCTCATCCTCATCGGCGCGCTGGCCGGCGCCGCCACGCTCATGCTCAATCAGTGGATCGGCATCGCGCTCGTCGCCGTCATGATCGCCGCCGCAGCCGTCATCGGCCACCTCGGTGAGAAGAAGAGACGAACCCGCGCCGAGGCGGCCGCCGCCGTTGCCTCGAACGCCTGAGTTCACGTTCCACGACTTGGATTCTCAGCGACACCGGCCGTGACCTCCAACCATAATCGAGACATGAGCAATGGAGCCGAGACGACAGCACTGCAGCAGCCGACCTTCTCGCTGAAGGCACCCGGAACTGCGGTCGTCCACGCGGGTCCACGGCAGAACCCCCGAATCGTCTCCGTCCCGACCCGCTGCACTGAGCACGTCCTCGAACTGCCGGAGGGCGCGGACCTGTTCAGCGCACTCGAAGCATCCCTGACCGACTTCGCCGTTCCCGGCATCATGGCCGAGTTCGTCTCCGGACAGTTCGGCCACATCGACTATGTCCATCCGGCCTATGGCCCCGACGCCGAGCACCCGATGTCGTTCACAGAATCATTCAGCATCGACAGCCCCACGGAACTTCGCCACGCATCTGCGACGACCGGCTTCCGTGAGGGCGTACCGGTCTGCCACATCCACGCCTCATGGACCGGTGCCGACGGCGAAACCAAGGGCGGACATCTGCTACCAGGCACTCTGGCCGGACCCAAGGGCCTGACGATCCGGCTCTTCGCCCTGCCCGATGCCCGCCTGATCAGCGACGTCGATCCCGAGACAGGGTTCTCCGCCTTCGCACCGCACCTGGTCACGCCGGCACACGCCACCGCGTCATCATTAACCGCGCCCGATCTCGCCGCGGCGGCCCGCCCCGCTGAAGCCGTCGTCTCCCGGATCCGTCCCGGTGAGATCCTCGACGAGGCGGTCCTCACCGTCTGCCGGAACGCCGGGTTCGACTCCGCCGAGGTGGTCGCGAGTCTGGGCAGCACGACCGGAGCCGTGTTCACCGACGGCACCGCCCCATGGCCAGCCGTCGAATTCACCCATCTGATCGGCACCGTGACCGGCGCGCAGAACACAACTCCACAGATCGCCCTCTCCGGAGAAGTCGTCGACGTCGCCGGAGAGGTCTGCTCCGGCACTCTCAAACCTCAAGCCAACCCGGTGGCCGTGACCTTCGAGCTCTTTGTCCGCCGCACCGACGGACCAGCGCGAGACAACTGACCGACCAGACCAGTCGATCAGGAGAGCTGTCCGATCCGCAGAGACACCGATCCCCGCACCACCCTCAGGATGATGCGGGGATCGTCTGCTCGCGACAAACTGCGTCAGCGACTCACGACATCACGGCCCCGCCGTCGACGCGGATGATCTGCCCCGTCGTGAACGCGGCTCCGTCGGTGGCGAGGTAGGCGACCGCCTCGGCGATCTCGTCCGGCTGACCCATCCGGTCGAGCGCCTGCCCCGAGGTGTCGTAGTCCTGACCGGCGGTGAGCGCGGATTCGACCGGACCGGGCGCCACCGAATTGCAGCGGATGCCCTGGCGTCCGTACTCCTTGGCCACCCACTTCGTCAGGGCGATGATCCCGCCCTTGCTCGCCGCGTACGCCGGTCCCGACCGGGCTCCGGCCTCCCCGTCGGAGACCGCTCCGCCGTTGATGCCCGAGATCGACGAGATGTTGATGATCGACCCGGCCCCCGCCTCACTCATGTGCGGGTGCACGGCGGCCTTGATGAAGTTGAACGTCCCGCCGAGGTTGGTCTCGATGTCCCGCTGCCACTGTTCGGCGGTGATCTCGTCGATGCCGATGCGCGCGGCCGTGCCCGCATTGTTGACGAGGATATCGAGTCCCCCGAACGTCTCGACGAACGATCCGACCGCAGCGCTCACCTCGGAGGCGTCGCGGACGTCGAGTGAGAACGCCGCGAACCGCTGATCCGGGTACTCAGAGGCCAGCCCGGCGGCCGCTTCCTCGGCACCCTTGAGGTCGACGATCCCGACCGAGGCGCCCCGCCTGGCCAAAGCAGTGGCGATCGCCAGGCCGATGCCCTGCGCGGCACCCGTGACCAAGGCGGTCTTGTTCGTGAGCAGATACGGTTCCATGATTCTCCTTGAGATGATGTGAAAACGGCAGACCGGCCCCGCCCGTCGGGGCCGACTACCCGACCCCGAGCAGGTCGGGCAGCCAGTTCGAGATCGCCGGAATGTAGGTGATGAGCAGCAGGGCGATGATCGCGCAGATGAGGAACGGTACGACTCCGCGCACGACCTCCTCGAGCTTGACCTTCCCGATGCCCGCACCCACGTAGAGGTTGAGCCCGACCGGCGGCGTGAACAGGCCGATCGCCAGGTTGACGGTCATGAACACGCCGATCGTCGTCATGTCCACGCCCACGCCGATGAGGATCGGCACGAGGATCGGGATGAACAGGTAGAACGCGCTGATCGCGTCGACGAAGGCACCGACGATGAGCAGGATGATCGTGATCGCCGCGAGGATGAGGTATTTGTTGTCCGTCACGCCCAGCACGGCTGTCGAGATCCGGTCGGCCACGCCTTCGACGGTGATGACGTAGGAGAAGAGGCTGGCGACGCCGACGATGAACATGATGACCGCGGTCGAGACCCCGGACTCGAGGAACACCTTCGGCATGTCCTTCCAGGTCAGCTCCCGGTAGACGAACACCCCGACGATGAGCGCGTACACGGATGCGACGGCTCCCGCCTCGGTGGGAGTGAAGATTCCGCCGTAGATCCCGCCGAGGATGATCACCGGGATGAGCAGACCGGGGATGGCCTTGACCAGCGCGGTGAGGATCTCGCCGAACCCGCCTTCGGGATTGACCGTGACCGTCGGATCCGTACTTCCGACGCCTGCTCCGGAGGATCCGGAACTCGCCGAGGCGGCCTTCCCGTTCGTCGTCAGCAGCTGAGTCTTCCCCGCTGCCGCAGAATCGCCTGCCACAGACGCACCCGAACCGCCGTTGCCGGCGGAATCAGAACCCGCCGCAGTCGACGTCGACCCGGCCCCCGCCTCGGCGCCGGTCGTGGCCCTCACCGGCAGGCCGGCGAGCTCACGCACCCTGGGTACGAAGAGGGCGGCGAAGAAGAACGCGAGAGCCATGATGATGCCGGGCACGATGCCGGCGATGAACAGCCGGGAGATCGAGATCTTGCCGAACTCGGCGGCGACGACGGCGAAGATGATGAACGCGATCGACGGCGGCACGACGATGCCCATCGAACCGGAGGCCGCGACGAGGGAGACCGCGTGCTTCTTCTGGTACCCGTTGCGCACGAGCGCGGGGATGAGGATCGCACCGATCGCGGCCACGGTGGCCGGACCGGATCCGGAGATCGCGGAGAAGAAGAACGCGGAGATGATCGTCACCGCGGCCAGGCCGTGGCGCAGGCGTCCGAAGATGAGGAACGCGAGGTCGACGAGGCGCTGCGAGATGCCCGTGTACTGCATGACGATGCCGGCGAGGATGAAGAACGGGATCGCCAGCAGCGTGCCCGAACTCATCGACGGGAACATCACCGAGGGCACGACGTCGAGGACCTGCACACCGTCGGTGGTGACCAGGGTGACGACGGCGGAGAGCCCGAGGGCGAAGGCGACGGGGATCCCGAGGCCGAGGAAGAGGAAGAAGCTGCCGAAGAGCAGGAGCGCGATCATTTCCGGCCTCCTTCGACATCGGACGAGAATTCGGACGAGTCGATAGTCGGTGCGGCCTCGCTGGCGAGCCTCTCGACGACCGCCTCGGCGGAGGTGTCTTCATTCAGCGCCGTCCGCAGGGCCTGGAGGCTGCGGATGATTCCGAGCAGACCGGCCAAGGGGATGGACAGGGTGAACAGCCATTGCGGGATGCCCAGCGACGGCGTCGCTCGGCCGCGCAGACCCTGCGCGATCGTCATCTCCCCACCCCAGATGAGGAGGACGGCGAGGAAGAGAACGATGAGGGTGGTGCCCGTGATAAGCAGTGCCCGGCGGACGCTGCCCTTCGCATTGTCGACGAGGTAGGAGAACCCGAGATGCGCGCCGAGGCGGATCCCGACGACCGCTCCCATCATCGTGAGCACGACGAGGAGGTTGATGGTGATCTCCTCGGAGAAGGCCAGCGAGGCTTTGAAGATGTAGCGGGAGAGGACGTTGACGAAGGTGACGAGGACGATCACCATGAATGAGGCGATGATGACCCAGTCCTCGAAGAATCTGATGACTCTCATCTCACAGTCCTTTCGGGATGAACGCCTGGGACATGTCCGGTCCCCAGACCTTGCGGTATTCGCTGTAGATCGGACCCAGCTTGGCGCGGAAGGCGTCTTTCTCCTCGTCGCTGAGTTCGTTGACCTCCATGCCGGAGTCCTCGAGTTCGGCGATGAGCTTCTGCTCGCCGTCGCGGTTCTTCTTGATCTGGAACTCGTTGGCGTCTGCGGCCAGACGGCTCACAAGCTTCTGGTCCTCGGGCGTCAGGGAATCGAAGAGGTCCTTGTTGATGCCGAGGATGAGCGGGTCGTAGGAGTAGTTCCACAGCGTCAGGTACGGCTGGACCTCCTGCAGGTTCGCCGAGTAGATGACGTCGATCGGGTTCTCCTGGCCGTCGATGGCTCCCTGCTGCAGGGCGGTGAAGACCTCACCGAAGGGCATCGTCGTCGGGTTCGCGCCGATCTGCCGGTAGAGGTCGGTGTACATGCCGAAGCCGGGGATGCGGAATTTCAGGCCACGCATATCCTCGGGGGTGTGAATGGGCCGGTGCGTGTTCGTCAGCTGCCGCATCCCGGATTCGCCGAAGCCGAGCAGATGCACTCCGCGTTCGGCGAGGTAGTCGGAGTAGACGTCCCCGCCGGCTCCGGCGAGCGCCTTCTGCCCGTCCTGAACGGAGTCGAAGACGAAGGGGGCGGTGACGGCGCCGAAGCGCGGGTCGACGCCGGCGTAGATGATCGGCGAGTTGTAGGAGAAGTCCTTCGCTCCGTCCATGAGCTGTTCGACCCCGGCCGTGGGTTCACCGGCGGAAAGCCGTTCGCTGGTGAAGATCTTCATCGTGATCCGGCCGTCGGTCTCGGCTTCGAGGTCCTTGGCGAACTTCTCCGCCGCGAGGTACCACGTCGAGGTCGATCCGGTCGTCACCGTCATCTTCCACCGGTAGCGCTGCTTTCCGTCGTCGGTGGTGCCGAAATTCGTTCCGCACCCTGCCAGCAGCAGGGCGCACACCATCAGTACGGCGGACCAGACGAGCATGGTCCTCGTCGTCCGTGTTCTCGGCACCATTGCCTCCCTTGTTTCCGTTATTGCACTGTCGTTCGTATCGGTGGGGTCGGTCCTCGGCCGGTGGAGTCAGTCCCCCGCCGAGGCGGTGCTCGGCTCCGTTGTCACGTGCCCGACCGCGTCGCCCTGGTTTTCCCCCGCCGAGGCGGCCCGACCCTTGGGCCCGCCCGATCGATCATCGTTTCGGCATCCCCGCGTAATGGGTCAGTCCCCCATCGACGGGGATGAGCGTGGAGTTGATGTAGGCCGATTCGCTTGATGCGAGGAACACCGCGAGATCCGCGACGTCCTCGGGACGGCCCATCTTCCCGGTCGGTGACTGGGCGTGGCGGGCGGCGAGCATATCCTCGACAGAGTCGTAGTGGTCGCTGATCGAGCGGTGGATGAGCGGGGTCTCGATGAGGCCCGGTGCGATCGAGTTCGCGCGGATACCCTCGGAGACGTACTGCGCGCCGACGACCTTCGTCAGTTCGATGAGTCCGGCCTTCGACGCCGCATACGCCGGGTAGTCATATCCCATATAGCGCATGCCGCCGACCGAGGACACCGTGATGATCGACCCGTGCCCGGCCGCGCGCATATGCGGCAGGGCGTGTTTGATCGCGGAGAACGCCCCGGTGAGATTGATGTCGAGAGCGCGACGGAATCCGTCGGTCTCAAGATCGTCGACTCCCCCGTTGACGACGATGCCGACGTTGTAATGCAGCACGGTCGGCCCGCCGAGGCGGTCGGCGCAGTGCGCGAATCCCGCCGCCAGCGAGTCCTCATCCCCGACGTCGGCGACGACAGTGGTCAGCTGAGCGTCGAGATCTACCCCGCCGAGGACGCGTGCCGCCTGTTCGAGGGCGTTTGGGTCACGGTCGACGAGGCAGACCTTCGCACCCTCGCGCAGGAACGCGGTCGCCGCGGCGAAACCGTTGTTCACCTTCCCGTCCGGGGTGCCGCAGCCGATGGCCATGATCGTCGTGCCGACCAACCTACCCGTCGGCTTTGACACGGCTGTCGGTTCTGGTGTGCTCATCGTGCGCTGCCCCGTCCTTGGGAGTATTCGGCTTTGAGTTCTTTGCGGGCGAGTTTGCCGTACGCGGTGACCGGCATGGTGTCGACGAAGTGGAACTCCTTGGGCACCTTGTACTTGGCCAGCCCGGACTTGCACAGTGCGGTCAGCCGCTCGGCCAGATCCGCACCAGCGCCATCGCTATCGGCACCGGTCGGCGACTCCGCGCGTTCGATGACGGCCACGCCGATCTCGCCCCACTGCGGGTCGGGCACGCCGACGACGACGGCCTGGGCCACCTCGGTGTCGGTGAGGAGGAGTTCTTCGATCTCGCGCGGGTAGACGTTCGATCCGCCGGAGATGTACATATCGGATTTCCGGCCGGTGAGGAACAGGTATCCGCGTTCGTCGAGGTAGCCGACGTCGCCGGTGTGGAAGAGCCCTCCGGCAAAGGATTCGGCGTTGGCATCGGGGCGGCCGAGGTAGCCGGCGCACACAGTCGGTCCGGCCACGCAGACTTCGCCCTGCTCACCGGCGGGCAGCTGCGTTCCGCCTTCGTCGACGATGACGATCTCGACTCCGGTGCGGGCACGACCGCAGGTGCCGATTCCGGCGTCGTCGACGGGGATAGTCCCGTGGTCTTCGGGGCGGAGGATCGTGATCGCTCCGGTCACCTCGGCGAGTCCGAAGTACTGGACGAGGCAGGGTCCGAGCCGGTCGAGCGCCCGGGCCTGGTCGGCCGCGAGCATCGGAGCTCCGGCGTAGATGACGCGCTCCAAGGTGTGGTCCTCGGGTCCGCGGCCGCTCGGGTAGCCGGCGGCGATGCGGTTGAGGATGGTCGGGACGGTGAAGGCGTTCGTAATGCCGTAGCCGTCGATGGCCGGCCACAGTGTTTCCACGCTGGGCTTGCCACCTGGGTGGATGATCGACGGGGTGCCGCCGAAGACCTGCCCGAGCATGTGGATGCCCGCCCCGTGCGACAGCGGCGCGAGCACAAGGGACGCTCCGGTCTCATCCTCGTTGGGGAAGAGGTCGCAGCGATGGTTCATCAGCACCGCGCCGAGGTGGCGGTGCGTGAACGTCGCGGCCTTGGGTCGGCCGGTCGACCCGGAGGTGAAGAAGTACCAGCACGGGTCGTCTTCGTCGACCGTCGAGTCGACGGCTTCGGTCGGCACGGCGCCGGCCTGGGCCGTGGGCAGTTCCCCGATCCAGAAGACGGGACCGGTGAAGCCGGTGTCCTTGAGTGCGGCGACGAAGTCGGTGTGGGAGCGGTCGGCGATGACGGCGGCGGGGGCCACCTCGGCGCTGATGCCGAGCAGCTCCTCGGTCGACAGGGCCGCGTTCGGTGGGGCAATGACGCCGCCGGAGCGCAGGATTCCCCAGAAGGACTGGATCACCTCGGCGTGGTTGGCCGAGACGAGGAGGACGGTGTCGCGACGGTCGACTCCACCGGTCTGCAGGGCGGCGGCGAGCGCTTCGGCGCGGGCGTCGAGTTCGGCCCAGGTCCACCGCTGCCCGTGATCGTCGTCGACGACCGCGAGGCGGTCGGGGATGCGACGGGCCGTCTGGGTGAGGAAGTGGGAGACGTTGACCCCGCGTCGAGGTGTGGGTGTGAAGTCCTTGGCCGGGGACGTCTGGGAGATGGCGCGCATCAGCGGACGCGCTCGAGGACGGAGGCGAAGTTCGACACGGCGGCACCGCCCATATTGAAGACTCCGGCGAGTTCCGGGGACTCGATCTGGATGCCGGGTGAGCGACCGGTCAGTTGGGCGGCGGCCAGGGCGTGCATGGACACACCGGTGGCGCCGATGGGGTGGCCTTTGGCTTTGAGCCCGCCGGAGGGGTTGACGGGCAGGCGGCCGCCGACCTCGGTGGCACCGTCGTCGAGCAGGGTGTGGCCTTGCCCGGGGGCGGCGAGGCCGAAGGCTTCGTATTCGAGGAGTTCGGCGATCGTGAAGCAGTCGTGGGTTTCGAGGAAGTCGAGCTCGTCGATGCCGATGCCGGCAGCTGTGAGCGCCTGCTCCATGGCGGCACGGGCTCCGGCCATCTCGAGCGGGTCGCGTTGGGACAGCGGCAGAACGTCGTTGGCGTTGCCCATTCCTCGCCAGGTCACGGCCAGTGGCGCGGAGGCGGCGACATCCTCGGCGGCCAGGACCAGCGCCGCGGCTCCGTCGGAGACCATGGAGCAGTCGGTGCGACGCAGGGGTTCGGCGACGTACGGGTTCTTCTCGCTCACGGTGTTGCAGAACTCGAAGCCGAGGTCCTTCTGCATATGGGCGAGCGGGTTCTGGGCGCCGTTGGCGTGGTTCTTCGCAGCGATCTTCGCGAGGGTCTCCGAGTGGTCGCCGTACCGGTCGAAGTACTGGCGGGCGATTTCGCCGAAGACTCCGGCGAAGGACTTATAGTGCTCTTCCTCTTCCCGGTAGCTGGCACTGAGCAGCACCTCGTTGACGTCATGGCCGGAGGCCTGAGTCATGCGTTCAGCGCCGATGACCAGAGCCGTCCTGTGGCGACCGGCGGCGATGGAGTCGTGGGCTGCGAAGATCGCAGCGGAGCCGGTGGCGCAGGCGTTCTCGTGCCGGTGGGCCGGTGTGCGCGCGAGTTCGGGGAACACGGTGCCCGGCAGGGCGGCTTCGAAGCCTTGGCGGGAGAGTCCGTTGTTGAAGACGCCGACGTGGATGACGTCGATGTCGGCCGGTTCCAGTCCCGCCTCGGCGATGGCGTCGCGGGCGACGTCGGCCATCATCTGGGGCAGCGGTGATTCGGACCGGCCGAACTTTCCGTGGGACCAACCGATGATCGCAGGTGAGGACATGGACACTCCTTCGGGTACCGGGCTCTGCGGAACGAGCACTGTCCTCTCATACTTTCCCGGTCCCATCAGTTGGTCAAAAAATCCACCATATGGAACATCGGTGTCGTGGCGGTCCCTTCTCCACTCACCGCCCCGGCCGCTCCCTCGCCCGGGTCGGCACTGTCGCTTCGGCAGCGCTGCGCTGCCCAGACCCGCCGAAAAAACGCCCGGAGCGTCGAGGCACGGGTGTGCGCATGCGTTTCTCGACGCTCCATGCGTTTTTCGGTGAACTCCAGCTCTTGCGACGGCTAACCGAGCTGTTCGCGCATGGCCTGTGCCGTGTCCCGGGGGTCGTAGCCCTCAGCCACTCCCTCGACGATGACGATGCCACTGTCGATGTGCCGCGAACGCAGCGGGGCGATGTCCTGGTAGGCCGGTGAGTCCCACCAGTCATGAGCGTGTCGGGCGTCGGGGAAGGCGATCATGACGACGTGTCCGGGCCACTTGCCTTCCTTCACCTCGTGAGCGGTTCCGTGGATTAGGAACCGCCCGCCGAAGGGTTCGAAGGTCTCGCCGATCCGGTCGATGTATTCGGCGACGTCGCGGTGCGGCGTGATCTCCTGCAGATGGGCGATCGCGTAGGCGGTCATGGTTCAGTCTCCTAAGTTGTCTGTGGGTGTCGATAAGTTGCTTTGGGGCGAGGTGCTGCCGCTGTTCCACGCCTCGCTGGAAGGCGGCGTCCTGCGGACGACCTCCAGCAGAAGCAGGGCGGCCAAGCCGAATCCCGCCGCAGCCAACGGCAGGACCCCGGGCCCAGCTGCGGAGAGGACGACTCCGCCGACGGCGGCCCCGAATGCGATGCCCAGGTAGGTCCCAGAAGTGTTGAGCACCAGTGCCTGTCCGGCCAGGGGCCCGGCAAGTCTGTGCAGGCGCATCTGGATCGCGGGTGAGTTCCAGAAGGCCATTCCGCCCCACACTGTCGTGACGATGAGCACGAGCCAGATGGGCACTGGCCGGACTGCCCACATCGCCCACATCGCGACCATGGCGGCGATGATGACGCCGATCCCGAGGAACAGTGCTCGCCCGGGGCCCATCGGTCTGCGACCTGACCGCCGAGCCAGATTCCGGCCATGCCCGCGAACCCGGAGAGTCCGAATGCCACTCCCCGCTCCTCGGCTCCCGCTCCGGCAGTCGCGCTGAGATAGGGCGCCAGGTAGGTGAGGACCATCATCGTTCCAGCCATGAGCAGACAGTTTGCCGCGAGGCTCACGGCAATCGGCGCACGCGTGAGGCTGCGCAGCTGTTCCGACAATCGTGGAGCACGCTCACCACGTCCGCCTCCCGGAACGGTGAGGAGGACACCGATGAGCGCGAGCATCCCGGCTACGGCAACCGCCAGGAAGGTCGCCCGCCATCCGAATGCGCCGCCGATCCACGTCCCCAGTGGGACACCGAGCGCGATTGACCCGGTCACCCCAAGGGAGACGGTCGCCAGGTAGCGGCCGGTCTTCTCCCTCGGCGCATGGGACGCAGCGAAAGCGAAGATGGCCGGAGTGACGCTGGCCGCAGCCGCGGCCGCCACCACTCTCAGCCCCATCAGCACACCGAAGGACGAGGCGACCACCGCACCGAGATTCGCTCCCGCGAAGATGATGAGTGCAACGAGGAACAGCCGCCGAGGCGGGACCCGAGCCAGCGCGACAGCTGCCACCGGCGCGGCCACTGCCACGGTCGCCGAGAACGCCGTGACGAGCTGCCCGGCCTGGCCTTCGGTCACCCCGAGATCAACTGCGATCTCCGGCAGGATGCCGGCGATGACGTAGTCGTCTGTGTAGAGGACGAAGGAGACGGCGAGAAGGACGATGAGCCAGGGCGGCATCATGTCAGCTGCTTCGCGTCATCGCGCCGAAGCGGGGGCTGGCTGCGCAGGAGGGTCCTGAGCACAGCAATGCCATAGAGGCTGGCACCCGGGGTCGCGAGAACAGCGATGCCGGCAACCACCGGCGCGACCTCCTCTGCCTGGATCCGCTGCGTCCATCAGTTCCATGACACCTTCGCCACGAACACGGACGTCGACGAACCGCTCGAGGCGATCGTCGAGACCGGTCTGCTGATCCCCAGGTTCTGCCGGGAGAACCCCGATAAGGCGCGGACTCTCACCCTCTACCGGCACTCCGAACTGCTCGCAGGCCCTCCCAAGGGACTGCTCGATGACCTCACAGGACTCAACGATCCCGTAGTCGCCCACATCTCCGAACTCACGCGACGGCGCTTCGGCGACGTCACCCCTCGCAGCGTCGAACTCGTCGCCCTGGCCTGCCGCGAGACTCCGTACGGCATGGTGCGCGGCCTCATCGGCGGCGAGATCCCGGCCTGGCTCGACCAGCCGATCGCCGCAGCGATCACCGCGGTCGCCTCACTGGATCCTTCAACCGACGACTGAGCTCTGCACCAGTCCGCCGAAAAACGCGTTGAGCGTCGAGAAACGGGTGTGTACCCCCGTGTCTCGACGCTCCGTGCGTTTTTCGATGAATTCCGGCCGGAAGGCCTACCCGCTCACCCTTTGAGGCGAGTCATCTCCGGGTCGAAGAGCGGTTCGGCGGTGACTGTGGCAGGCAGCCGTCGACCGAGGTATTCGATCTCCACGGCGTCACCGACTCCCAGGGTGTTCGGCAGCCACGCGTAGGCGATCGACTTCCCGATCGAGTAGCCGTAGGCCGCCGAGGTGACGTACCCATCCGCGACACCCGAGCCGACCGTCCCGGCCGATCCGTCCGACTTCGCCGAGGCGGCCCCGCCGTCCGCGTCGCCCGAGCGTTCCCCGCCGTCCGCGTCGCCCGAGCGTTCCCCGCCGACCACGTACACCGGCTCTTTGCCGAGCACGACGTCCGAGGGCACGTCGAGAGTCAGGCAGGTCAGTTTCGTCGTCGCCGCAGCCGCCCTCGACTCCAGCGCAGCCTTGCCGATGAAGTCGTCGGTCTTGGAAGCCTTCACGGCGAATCCGAGGCCGGCTTGAACCGGTTCGTGTTCGCTGGTCATATCGGTGCCGAAGGACCGGAAGCCCTTCTCCAGACGCATCGAATTGAACGCTTCACGTCCGCCGGCGATGATGCCGAATTCCTCACCGGCCTCCCACAGCACATCCCACAGCCGCGAACCGAGGTCCGCCGAGGTGTAGATCTCCCAACCGAGTTCACCGACATAGGACAGGCGCATCGCCGTGACAGGCACACCGCCGAGCACCGCAGGCTTCGTACGGAAGTACTTGAGTCCGGCGTCACTGAAGTCCTCATCGGTGACCTTGGCGATGACGTCCCTGGCCAACGGGCCCCAGAGACCGATGCAGCAGGTTCCCGGCGTCGTCTCGCGCACGGTCGCCCACTTCGACGGGTCAGCGGTCGACTGATGCCTGGCCGCCCGCGAAATGTACGCGAGATCGATATTCGAGTTCGCGCCCACCTGGTAGGTCTCCTCGTCGAGGATCGCGACCGTGATGTCGCTCGTGATTCCGCCGATCTCATCGAGCAGCAGCGTGTAGCTGACCGCTCCCGGCTTGCGCAGCATCGACGAGGTGGTCATCCCGTGCAGCAGTTCGCCGGCACCGGGGCCGGTGACTTCGAAGCGCTTGAGCTGGGTCATGTCGAACATCGCCACCGAGGTGCGCGTCTTCCAGGCCTCGGCCGCGGCGATGGGCGAATGGAACTGATCCGCCCAGGCGTCTCGTTCCGGTGCCGCCCATTCCGCGGGCATGTCCGCGAGCAGAGCAGCGTTCGCGTCGAACCAGTGCGGACGCTCCCAGCCGGAGGTCTCAAGGAAGAACGCACCAAGCTCCTCCTGCTGCCGCCGGAACGGGCTCGACCGCAGGTCACGCGGCGAGACCCGCGGCTGCAGAGGATGGATGATGTCGTAGATCTCGACGAAATTCTGCTGCGAGGTCTCGCTGACGTAGTCGGCGTTCGTCTGCACATCCTCGAAGCGATTGAGATCGATTCCAGACAGGTCGGTCTTCGACCGTCCTTCAGCGATGAGCTCAGCCACGGCGCGGGCGATGCCTGCGCCGTGGGTCACCCATACCGCCTCGGCGACGAAGAATCCGTCGACCTGACGTGACTGTCCGACGAGCGAACCGCCGTCCGGGGTGAACGAGAAGATGCCGTTGAACCCGCGTTGGATCTGCGTCTGTGCGAGTTCAGGCAGCAGAGTCTTCGTCGCTTCCCATTCGGGGGCGAAGTCGTCCGGGGTGAAGTCGAGGCTCGAGGGCATCCGTTCACTCGTGACCTCGTCCGGTGAGTAGGTCTGCAGCGTATCGAGATCGACGGGCATCGGGCGGTGGGCATAGGAACCGATGCCGATCCGCTCGCCCCATTCGCGGTAGTACAGGTCCTTGTCCTGGTAGCGCAGGATGGGTCGCTTCGCCCCGGCCGGCAGTTCGTTCGCACCCACCAAGGAGGGCACCTCGGTGGTCCAGGCGAATTGGTGACCCAACGGCAGCAGCGGGATCGGAGTGCCGACCATCTCACCGATCTTCGGTCCCCAGAAGCCGGCGCAGGAGACGACGATATCGGCGGGGATCCGGTCCTCACCGGCGATGACCGCGGTGACCCGTCCGCCGGTGGTCTCGATGTCGGTGACCGTGGTGCGGTCGCGGAATTCGACTCCCGCGGCACGGGCGCGGTCGATGACGAGCTGAGTGCCCTTCGCCGCCAACGCTAGTCCGTCACCTGGGGTGAGCAGTCCGCCGTGGACCATGTCCCGGTTGAGCATGGGGAAGAGCTTCGCGCATTCTTCGGGGTCGATGACGTCGGCTTCGACGCCATACGACCGGTTCCACCCGGCTCGACGGTGCAGGTCCTGCAGCCGATCCTCGGTGGTGGCGATCTCGAGTCCGCCGACGGGCAGGAACGAGCCGCGCCCGTCGGCGTCCTTGAGCGAGGTGAGCTTGTCGATCGTGTACTGCGCGAACTCGGTCATCGACTTCGATGCATTTGATGAGAAGACGAGTCCCGGGGCGTGAGAGGTCGATCCGCCGGGGATGTTCAGCGGGCCCTGTTCGATGACGAGGGTATTGGTCCAGCCCAGCTGCGCGAGTTCGTCGGCGAGGTTGGCGCCGACGATGCCGGCTCCGATGATGACGACTCGTGGTGATGAGATCGGCACTGAGTACTCCTTAATGGTGAAGATTGTGGGGATTGCTTTCGCAGAGGATGTCGCGGTCGCAGCCGCGGTTCAGGCGTCGATGACGAGGTCGGTCTTCGCCGTCGAACAGCACGGCAGGAACTTCCCCGCGTCGATCTCTCGGGCGCGGATGCCGCCCAGATGGTTCATCTCGACATCGCCGTCGAGTTTGACGACCTTGCAGGATCCGCACATGCCCTCCTGACAGTTCGCGGGGATCTTCACCCCCGCCTTCCGCGCAGCCTGGAGGACCGTTTCGTCCTCCCCGACGCAGACGTTGAGGCCGGTGCGCACGAACGACATCGTGTGCTCACCCTGCCCCACAGTAGGCAGTGCGGCCGGGTCGACGACGGCGATTTCGTCATCGTCACCCGCATCCTTCGCCGAGGCGGCCGCCCCATCCCCGGCCGGGACCGCGGACCCAGCGTCGGACGCAGATCCGGGATCAGCCTCGGCGAGATTCTCATCGGTGACGCCGACAACCTCGATCTCGACGTCATCCTCGACGGGAACAACCGCCTCGGCGTCGACCGCTTCGGTCGGTGCGCCGACCGCCTCGACCGGTCCGTCGGCGTCGTACTCGGGTTCGTACATGTCGAGCGCGGCCGGCTGGGACTCGAAGTACTCCTCGGTCGTCGCCGCGATCTCCTCGGCGATCTCACCGGCGATGGCGACTTCCTCAGCGTATTCGGCACGGATCTCACGGTCGCCGGAGAAGAACTCCATGAACACCGAGGTGTCGTCGACGCCGACGGTGCGCAGCAGTTCGGTCGCCGAATTGAGGTACCCTTCCGGACCGCAGGCGAAGACCTGCCGACCGTTGGCGTCGGGGACGAGCTCCTCGAGCAGCGACGTCGACAGGCGTCCCGTCCGTCCCTCCCATTCGTCGCCGCATTCCCGATCACCGAGGCAGTAGATGACCTTGATCCGGAAATCCACGTTCGCGAGGAAGTCGAGTTCCTCGGAGAAAGCGAAGGAGTCGGGGGCGGCTCCGTGGTAGAGGAGGACGACATCGGCCTGGCCGGGCAGCGAATGCACAGTCCGGATCATCGACATCAGCGGGGTGATCCCGGCTCCGGCCGCGAGCAGCAGGAACCGTGCCCTCCGGTCGTAATCGGCGAGGTGGAACGCACCGACCGGGCCGAGCATGTCCAAGATCGTGCCGGGGCGGAGGTGGTCATGCGCCCATGGCGACACCTTGCCATTGGGGTCGCGTTTGATCGTGATCGAGAACGTCCATGGCTCGGTCGGGGCCGAGGAGATCGAATAGCTGCGCGACACCGGCTCGGCATCGGGTCCGTCGATGGGGAAGTCGATGTTGATGTACTGCCCCGACCGGAACGCCAGGGGCGCCCCGTCCATGCGACGGAAGACGAAGACCATCATCCCTCCCGCCTCGGGGATGGTCTCCACGCATTCGGCGGCGAACTCCTGCGGGTGCCACGGACCCAGCGCGGTGGCGGCTCCGGCCGGCCCCGAGGCGCTCGAAAGCACTCGGTTCCAGGGCATCTCCAGTCCGCGCACCCGCTGAGCCAGCGGCAGCGCGGGCACAGCGGAGGATCTCATCCGACGTGCTCCCGCATCCGCTGCACGTACCAGTTGATGAAGGCCTCGACCTGGTACTCGCTCTTCATATACGGTCCCTGCTCATAGAACGGGCTCGCCGCTCCCTGCTGGCAGAGTTCGACAAAGGCCTTGTCCTGGAGATTCGTCTGCTTCCAGGTGTGCGTGAGCGCCTCGAGGTCGTAGTCGACGCCTTCGACGGCGTCGTCGGCGACGAGCCAGGTCGTGCGCACGAGTGTCTTGGAGGCACTGATCGGGAACGCCGCGAAGGTGATGACGTGATCGCCGAGGAGGTGGAACCACGAGTTCGGCTGCAGGTGCATCGAACAGCGCCCGAGGCGGAAGTCCGGCAGATCCCCGAGCAGCTTCTTCGACAGCCGGCGTCCGTCGGCAGAGAAGGACTCCCCGGCGCCGTCGAGCGATTCGCGGGAGATGCGGATGCCGCCGACGCGGGTGTCGAGCTCTTCGACGACCTCGTAGGGCAGGCCGTAGCGGCGGCAGCGGTACTCGAGGGAGGCCTGGGCCTGCTGATTGCGATCCCAGACGTCTTCGAGGTGCGGCGGGATCGTCTCGTCGGTCAGGCCCCACGTGGGGAACAGCGAGCACGCGAGCTCGGGGTGGCCGTCGCAGTGATAGCACTCGCGGTTGTTCTCCATCACGAGCTTCCAGTTGCCCTCTTCGACGATGTTCTGCTGAAAGGCGACCTTCGTCTTCTTCAGCTCGTGCGGGGCGATATAGGGTTCGAAGATCTTCGCGGTCTCGTGGAAGTCCGTCGGCGGCTCTTCGGCCAGGCAGATGAACACGAGCCCCGCTGCGATCTTCCCGTGTGCGCGCTTGAGCGCGTAGCAGGACTTGTCGAAGGTCATCTCGCCCGGCGCCGAGGCGTGGATGAGGTCGCCCTCGGGGGAGTACGTCCACGAGTGGTAGCCGCAGACGAGGTTGCCCGTCGTTCCCTGCGCATCGGTGAGGACTCGTGCCCCGCGGTGGCGGCAGACGTTGTGGAGGACGTTGACGCCGCCGTCGTCGTTGTGCAGGACGATGAGGGAGTACGGACCGTAGTCGAGCGTGACATAGTCACCCGGCTCGGGGATCTCGGCGACGCTGCACGCGAAGACCCAGTGCTGACCGAAGATGGCCTGCATGTCGAGATTGAAGAGGTTCGGATCCGTGTAGAACGGAGCTTCGAGCGAGAAGCCTGTCCGACGGGTGTCGAGTCGGATTCGGGTCTCGTCGAGCTTCTCCTCGGTGAATCCCGCAGGGAAGCCCTTCTTCGTCGGTGCCAGGTTGGTAGCTGTCAATGCTCATCTCCCTTGATCTCTGCCTGCAGCGGCCCACCGGTGGAAGCGGCGAAATCCTCGGCGGAGACCGCGGAGACCGTGTGCTGCCGGAACGATCTCGACAGTCACACTAGCGAGGAAAACCCTGCAGAAAAAGCGCGAGATTTCGTTACATATTCTGCGGATTCACTGCATAATTGTGCGCATGATCGATCCGCGCCTGACGACACTGCGCACCTTCGCCGCCTGCGGCACCATCGCCGCCACCGCCGAGCTCACCGGCTACTCCGCATCGGCGGTCTCCGGCCAGCTCAGAGAGCTGCAGCAGTCCCTGGGCATGACGCTGCTCGTCAAGGACGGACGCGGCCTGCGATTGACGTCGACCGGCCGCTATCTCGTCCGCCGCTCCGACGAGCTGACCGCCGCGTGGGAGGACATCCGCGCTGGTGCGCTCGGAGCCGGCGACCAGGCACCGACGCATTTCGGCATCGGCGGCTTCTCCACCGCCTCGTCGAATCTGCTGGCGCCGCTGGCGGCCAAGCTGCGCACGACTCGTCCCGGGATCAGCGTCCACGTCATCGAAGCAAGTCCTACTCGCTGCTTCGAGCTCCTCGTCGCCGAGCGCATCGATCTCGCCGTCATCGTGTCCATGCAGGGCAATGTCCAGGTCGAGGAGGATGACCGGTTCGAGAGCATCGACCTCCTCGACGACCCCCTCGACGTCATGGTGCCCTCCGACCACCCGGTTGCAGGTCGGGAGTCGGTGACGCTGAGCGAACTCGCGGGAGAGGAGTGGATCACAGCAGGCCCGGGATCGCCCTATCACTCGCTTTTCATCGCTGCATTCACGGCGGCGGGAGTGACCCCATCGGTGGCACACGAGTCAGCCGAGTGGGAGACCTCGGCAGCCCTCGTCGGGGCAGGCATCGGGGTCAGCCTGCTGCCGCGACTCGCGAGCCTCGCGGGCGAAGACAACGTCAGCCGTGTTCGGCTGACCGGATCCGGCCGACTGAGCCGAAAGATCATCGCCGCCATGCGGGCAGGCAGCCGCCGGTCGCCTCTCATCCGCGATTCCCTGCAGCATCTGCGCACAACCTCCCAGTACATCCTCTCGACCCGCCTGCGCGAAGACTCCTGACGCGCCGCCGCACGTCGACGGCCCTCGCGCCTCGCGAAGAAGCGTCTCCGCCCTCCCGCCCCGGAAGCTTTCCTCGAACGGGGGTTGACAGAGCTCTCTCACGGCGGCGAGACTGCATCTAAGTCTGATGTCAGACTGATATGTCAGTGTCGACGATGGACTGCCGTCCATCGCTCTGACATGTCGAACTCCCACGCTTTCGCACCCATGGAGGCTCAACGATGAGCAATAAGGCAATCAGCTATGCAGGTCCCGGGAAGGTCGAGGTCATCGACACCGAGTACCCGGAATTCGTCCTCAAGGACGGGCCTGGAGTCAATCCCGCCAATGTCGGCCGCAAGGTCGATCACGGCGTCATCCTCAAGACAGTGGCGACGAACATCTGCGGCTCCGACCAGCACATGGTCCGGGGCCGCACGACTGCCCCGGAGGGCCTGGTGCTCGGCCACGAGATCACCGGAGAGGTCGTCGAGGTCGGCCGGGATGTCGAGTTCGTCAAGGTCGGCGATCTCGTGTCGGTACCGTTCAACATCTCGTGCGGTCGCTGCCGCAACTGCAAGGAAGGCAAGACCGGCATCTGCCTCAACGTCAATCCGGACCGCCCGGGTTCGGCCTACGGCTACGTCGACATGGGCGGCTGGGTCGGCGGCCAGGCCGAGTACGTGCTCGTGCCCTACGCCGACTGGAACGTCCTGAAGTTCCCGGACAAAGACCAGGCGATGGAGAAGATCCTCGACCTCACGATGCTCTCCGACATATTCCCCACCGGCTTCCACGGCGCCGTCAGCGCCGGCGTCGGTGTGGGCTCGACGGTCTACGTCGCCGGTGCCGGTCCCGTCGGAATCGCCGCGGCCACCTCGGCGCATCTGCTCGGTGCGGCCTGCGTCATCGTCGGCGACCTCAACGAGGATCGACTGGCTCAGGCCCGCGGGTTCGGGTGTGAGACGGTCGACGTATCCAAGGGTGACCCGAAGGACCAGATCGCGCAGATCCTCGGCGAGCCCGAGGTCGACTGCGGCATCGACGCCGTCGGCTTCGAGGCTCGCGGACACGGCAAGGACGCCAGCCACGAGGCACCGGCGACGGTGCTCAACTCGCTCATGGACATCACTCGAGCCGGTGGCAGCCTCGGCATCCCCGGACTCTATGTCACGGGCGATCCGGGAGCGCCGGACGAGGCGGCGAAGGAAGGTTCGCTGTCGATGCGCTTCGGCCTCGGCTTCGCGAAGTCGCATGTCTTCGTGACCGGACAGTGCCCGGTGATGAAGTACAACCGGGGGCTGATGCAGGCGATCCTGCACGACAAGGTCTCGATCGCGAAGAACGTCAATGCGACTCCGATCCGCCTCGAGGATGCCCCGCAGGGCTATGCGGACTTCGATTCGGGCGTGGCGAAGAAGTTCGTCCTCGACCCCCACGGCCTCATCTCTGCCTGAGGCTCTCAGACCTCACGCTGAGCCCGAGCTTCTCTTGGCCGAAAGCCGGACGAAGCGGTGAGAAGTGGTCGCAATCGGATGCGTTCAGGACCTCCTGAGCCGCCGGTTGCGGCCACTATTTTCGTCAGCGCTTCTCCTCGTCCACCAGCCGCGCGAACGCCAGGTGGGCGAGCGCCGCGGCCTGATCGCCAAGGAGCCCGTCGTCGAAGACCACCCTGGGTGAGTGGTTCGTCTCGGCGTCCGGGTCGATGCCCTCGGGCGTCGCGCCGAGGAACACGAATGTGCCCGGAACCTTCTGCAAGACAAATGAGAAGTCCTCCGACCCCATCCGCGGATGCTCCATCTCGACGACCCGCTCGGACCCGAATACTGAGCCCAGTCGCTCGAGCACGACCGTCGACTCGGCGGGATTGTTCGCTGTTACGGGGAATCCCACTCGGAAGTCCACCTCGGCGGTGCAGCGATGCGCCCGGGCGATGTTCTCAGCGATCTCGGTCACCCGCTCCTGCAGCAGTGCCAGAGACTCGGCGGAGAGGAAGCGAATGGACGCGGTGAGCTTCGCCGAGTCCGGGATGACGTTGCTGGCCTGCGCGGCTTCGAGCTGGGTGACCGAGACGACG
Organism: Brevibacterium sp. LAARM3_SD1; assembly: GCF_057364765.1. NCBI lineage: Bacteria > Bacillati > Actinomycetota > Actinomycetes > Micrococcales > Brevibacteriaceae > Brevibacterium > Brevibacterium sp. LAARM3_SD1. The sequence goes on from NZ_JBNFOL010000029.1 coordinate 23,529, forward strand.
ACGGGGTCGAAGATGTCGAAGGACCGGCCGGTCATCGTATTCAGGGCCAGCACCACCTCGGCGAGCGCCGGCACGGGGTCGCGGGTCGCCTGCGGTTGGCTGCTGTGCCCGCCGGCTCCGTGGATGGTCAGGTTGAGGTCGGCGAACCCGGCCATGAGCGGACCGCCCTTCGTCGTGAAGCGACCCCGCACATCGGCTTCGACGTGGATTCCGTAGGCCGCGATGGCTGGGACTCCGGCGGCCTCGAGCACCCCCTCGGCGATCATCGGCTCGGCCCCGCCCTCGACCTCCTCGGCGGGTTGGAACATGAAGATGATCGATCCGGGGATCTCCTCCCGGTGAGCGGCGAGCAGTCGGGCGGCGCCGACGAGTCCTGCCGTGTGCAGATCATGCCCGCACGCGTGCATGTTCCCATTCGCCGACGCGAAGTCCAGGCCGGTGTCCTCGACGACCGGCAGCGCGTCCATGTCTCCACGCAGCAGGACTGCGGGTCCGGGCTTCCCGCCCTTGAGGACGGCCACCACCGAGGTGAGCGACTCCCCCGTGGTGATCTCAAGTCCCAGCCCGGCGAGCTCATCGAGCACCGTCCGCTGCGTGAAGGGAAGGTCGAATCCCAGTTCGGGGTTCGCGTGCAGCTTCCGTCGCAGGGAAATGAGATCGCCGAGGTGGCCCTGAGCTTCGGTGCGGAAATCTGGGGTGGTCATGGGGCTCCTCAAAGTGTCGGTGGCGTGCGGTTCGGTTCGACCGGTTCCGGTCGGCTGCTGTTACCAATCTATGCCCTCCGGTGGTCAACGCACCCTTGTTGCCGGTCTACACGGGCAAGTAGTGTTGATTACCCACGTCACTCAACGAGGAGACCGAGCGTGCGCATCATCATCACTCAGAACATCACCCTCGACGGTCGTGTCGAGATGCTCGACGACTGGTTCGATCCGCAGGCCCAGGACGAAGAGCTCTCGGCCGAACTCATGCGGCAGTCCGCCAACGAGGACGTGCTGCTGCTCGGTCGGCAGACCTTCGAGGACTTCCGCGGCTATTGGCCGAACGCCACCGATGACACCACCGGAGTCGCGGACCACCTCAATCAGGTCGACAAACGCGTCGTGTCTTCGACGTTGACCGAACCGGGCTGGCAGAACACACAGATCATCAGCTCCGATCCGCTGCGCGCGGTCGCTGACCTGCGCGAGGCACCGGGACGCGATGTCATCGTCACCGGCAGCATCACCCTGGCCCACGAACTCATTGCGGAGGGACTCGTCGATGAGTATCGGATGTTCACCTATCCGGTATGGCAGGGTCGCGGACGCGGTTACTTCCACGACGGAGCACACTCGGCCAGACCGCCGCGCCTCAAGCTCATCGATGCGAAGTCCTTCCCGAGCGGCATCACCTACTCGGCCTACGAGCCGAGCGCCTGAAGCACCATAGGCAGGACCGAGCGCCAGAGCCCGCGGACGGCACTTGCCTCTGTCTTCAGTCCGCGTGAGTGCGTTCGAAGTCCTTGCCCCACTCGTTCATCGCCTCGACGATCGGTTGAAGACTGCGTCCGAGATCGGTCAGTGAGTACTCGACACGCGGCGGCACTTCCGGATAGACAGTGCGCAGAACCAGGCCGTCCTCTTCAAGCTCGCGAAGCTGCCTGGTGAGAGTCTTCGTGTTCGCCAATGGCACAAGTCGCCCGAGTTCGTTGAACCGGCGAGTTCCCTCGAGCAGATGCTTGATGACAGTGAGCTTCCAGGTGCCACCGACCGCCGAGACCGCAACCTCGACCGGGCACACCTCCATCGCGCGACGGACCGGCAACCGCATATGCACCTCCATGGGGACAGAAATGTCCGTACTAGACGCTTGTACTCTAAGAGTCCACGATGGAGACATGCAATACGACGACGCCCCTCCGACTGTCCTCTGGCTGAGCGCCCACCCCGAACCACGCTCGCTCAACGGAAGCTTGCGCACGATCGGAATCGAGCACCTGCGCACACTCGGCCACACCGTCTTCGAATCCGATCTCTATGCCATGGAATGGGACCCGGTGGTGCGTCCGCGCGATGCAGCCAACCACCCATCGCATCGGTTCCGCATCAGTGCCGACACGCGCACAGCTCACCTCACCGGCGCCCAACCTGACGCGATCGTCCACGAACAGGAGAAGCTGCGACGGGCAGATGCGCTCGTCATTCAGTTCCCGTTGTGGTGGTACGGGATGCCGGCGATCCTGAAAGGCTGGTTCGACCGAGTCTTCGTCAGCGGGTTCGCATTCGGCACCGACGAGACTACCGGACGACGACTCCGCTTCGAACAGGGCCCTTTCACCGGCAAACGCGCATTCGTCATCACCACCCTCGGAGATCGCCCGCACGCCATCGGCCCCCGCGGGAAGTCCGGCGAGCTCAAGGAACTCCTCTTCGGCCTCCTGCACGGGACCTTCGCCTACACCGGCATGAGCGTCCTCGAACCGTTCGCCATTCCCAGCGCCGACCATATCGATGACTTCACACCGATCCGCTGCCGCCTCACCGACCGACTCGGCGAACTCTTCACTGCCCCGACGATCCCCTACCGGCCTCAGTTCACCGGCGAGTACACCACCGACTGGGAACTCGCACCCCACCTGCGCCCCGGAGAGTACGGCCTACGGATCCACACCGCCTGCTGACCGAGCGCGCAATACCGATCCGTCGTCCGTCGCACTATCGAAAGGCCCACCGAACTCATGAGCACAAGTGCCGTCGCACCCTTCGACCTCCACCTCCCGCAGTCCGAAATCGAAGACCTCAACCGCAGACTCGCCACTGCCCGCCTGCCCGAAGCAGAGACCGTCGCGAGCCAGATACCGGCACCGGGACCTGGCCGGTGGTCCCAGGGTGTCCCGCTCACCGACCTCGTCGACCTCGTGGACTACTGGCGAACCGACTATTCGTGGCGAAACTTCGAGGCTCGGCTCAACGAGATCGGCCAGTTCCGCACCGTCATCGACGGACTCGGAATCCACTTCCTCCACCGCCGGTCTTCGCGAACCGACGCAACCCCGTTGGTCCTCACCCATGGGTGGCCCGGCAGCATCGCCGAATATGTCGATGTCATCGACGAACTGGCCGAACCGACCGGTCCCGAGGCACCGGCGTTCCACTGCGTCGTTCCCTCACTGCCGGGTTTCGGCTTCAGCGACAAGCCGGGCAGCACCGGCTGGTCGACGGAGAAGATCGCCGAAACCTGGGTGACGCTCATGAGCAGGCTCGGTTACGACCGCTTCGCAGCCTTCGGCGGTGACTGGGGAGGGGTGATCACCACGATCCTCGGCGGACGCTTCCCCGACCATCTCATCGGAATCCACACCACCTACGCCCCTGGCGTCCCCGACGCATCACTCGACGAGCTGACAGCAAGCGAGCGCGCATGGGCCGAAGACGCTGCAGACTTCTGGGCCAATCGGGCCGCATATGCCCATCAGCAGGCCACCCGCCCACAGACCATCGGATACGGCCTCGTCGACTCGCCGGTCGGACAACTGGCGTGGATCCTCGACAAATTCGCCGAATGGACGGACACCCGCGACAGCCCCTTCGAGAAGATCTCACGGGACCGACTGCTCGACAACGTCTCTCTGTACTGGCTGATGCGCACCGGTGCCTCCTCGGCGCGCATCTACTTCGAAAGCCACGACTCCCTCGACCCCGATCTGCGAGTCGACGTTCCCACGGCTATCACGATGTACCCCTGCGATATCGAAAGGTATCCGCGCGCATTGTCACAGCATCGATACCGGCGCATCGTCCGCTGGCAGGCGGCCCCGAAAGGCGGACACTTCCCGTCCCTCGAAGCACCGCACGAGTTCCTCGCTGACCTCAGGGCCGGTCTGACGGCAATCCTCACGCGGTGCCGAACATGACTTTCCGGCCGTCGGGGTCCTCGACCGTGACGACGACGTCGTCGACCGCCACGAGCGGAGTGCCGGCGTTCTTGATCCTCTCGAGGAACTCCGCCTGATCCGGAATCCGGAAGTACAGGTGCGTGAGATTCGACTCGGCGACGGGCGGGAACGCATAGTCGGCGAACGCCTCGGCCGAATGCAGAGCCAACTGCACTCCCCCGGCCTCGACGACGAAGTACGAGTACTCTTCATCGCCCTCGGTCGTCAGCGGCAGCCCTGCGATCTTGCGATAGAAGGCGGCGGTCGCCTCGGCGTCGGTGCAGGTGAGGAACACCCCGCGAAACGTCGATTCCATGGCCAACCCCCTTCGCTGCGGATGGCACGGACCGTGCTCCGTGCGTTTCCGGTAGCCGAAGTGTACCCGCCGAGGCGGCCTGCCGTCAGCGCCCGATCGACGAGTCCGAGACGAACAGAAAGCATCAGGAACCTCCCCGAGCCCAACCACCGCAACCACCCTTGCCAAGTGACGCACATACTCCACACATTCTTCGGGGAGTCGGCACTGTTAGCCTGGCAGGCTGAAACCGATGAGCAGGAGTGAATGTGCGAACGAACCGGTGGCTGCTGGGCCTGGCCATGTCCGTTTCCGTGGTGGCGTTGGCCGCCTGCGGAAGTCAGGATGACGAAGCATCGCCGAAGGAGTCCTCGGCCGCGGCCGAACAGTCGCCCGGCGCCGACTCCGCCCACGACCAACAGGGCCAGCAGGGCAAGCCGAACACCAAGGACATCCCCGAGGTGGTCGCCGAGGTCAACGGCAAGAAGATCAAGAAGAGCGAGTTCGTTCCCCTCTTCGAAACCCAGTACCAGCAGATGCAGATGCAGGCTCAGCAGTCCGGCCAGCCGGTCGATGAGAAGGGACTGAAGAAGCAGACCGCTGAGAACCTCGTGAGCACCGAAGTCCTCGTCCAGGAAGCCGACAAGCGCAAGATCGACGTCACGGACAAGGACATCGACAAGGGGCTCAAGGAATCCGCGAAGTCGGGGCAGATGAGCGAGAAGGACTTCCTCAAGGCCATGAAGGACCAGGGCATGGATGAGAAGAAGGTCCGCTCGGAGCTTGCCAACCAGCTGAAGATCGAAGGCCTCGTCGAAGACGAGTACGGTGAGTTCAAGGTCAGCGGCGAAGAGATCGGGCAGGCCTACGAACAGGCGAAGACCCAGCAGGAGCAGATGGCTCAGCAGGGCGGCCAGGGCCAGCAGGAGATGCCGCCGATCGAGGAGATGCGTCCCCAGCTCAAGGAGCAGGTGAAGAGCCAGAAGTCTCAGGAGGCAACTCAGAAGTTCGCGAAGAAGCTGCGCAAGCAGGCCGACGTCACGATCCACCTCTGAGACCCGATAGCCACGGATTTCGTCCCAGTTGGCAAGAAACTGCCGTCTTTTCCCAAGAAAATGCTGAGCATTTCCTCGCATTCTGTTTGTATGGAACTTACCCTGAGGTGGACTATCCGGTCGGTCGGCTGACCGCCGGTCGCACGTTCCGTCCGCTGACCGGTGTCGACGGTGACACGAGTTTCATTCACGAAAAGGACTTCCCGTGGCTTCCATTCTCACGCGCTCGGCAATTGTCGCGCCGAAGAACTTCAACCGGTGGCTGATCCCACCGGCCGCTTTGGCCATCCACCTGTGCATCGGCCAGGTCTACGCATTCAGCGTCTTCAAGATTCCGTTCATGACCCACTTCGACACCGGTGAGGTCTCGATCGGCTGGATCTTCTCGATCGCAATCCTCATGCTCGGCATATCCTCGGCCGTCTTCGGCCCCTGGGTGGAGAAGAACGGCCCTCGCGCCTCGATGGTCGCTGCCGGAACCTGTTGGGTCGTCGGCTTCTTCATCGCCTCATTGGGCATCGTGGCCGGTCAGCTGTGGTTGGTCTACCTCGGTTACGGAGTCATCGGCGGAATCGGTCTGGGCATCGGCTACATCTCCCCGGTCTCGACGCTGATGAAATGGTTCCCGGACCGTCCGGGCCTGGCAACAGGGCTGGCCATCATGGGCTTCGGCGGCGGTGCCCTCATCGCCAGCCCGATGTCGAACCAGCTCATGGCACTCTACGGCGGCGGTGCCGAACCGGAGCACCTCGTCGCCGGACTGACCCCGACCTTCGTCACCCTCGGCATCGTCTACACCGTGGTCATCGCCGCCGGCGCCTTCGTCATCCGCGTCCCCCACCCCGAGTGGACCCCGAAGGGCTTCGACCCGTCGAAGGTGGAGGCCAAGCCGATGCAGACGAAGGGCAACGTCTCCGTGCGCAACGCCATTCGCACTCCGCAGTTCTGGCTGCTGTGGGGCGTCCTGTTCCTCAATGTCACCGCGGGCATCGGCATTCTCGAGAACGCCGCCCCGATGATCCAGTCCTATTTCGGCATCACCGCCGCCGCGGCAGCCGGCTTCGTCGGTCTGCTCTCGATCGGCAACATGGGCGGACGCTTCATCTGGTCGACGACGTCGGACTACCTGGGGCGGAAGAACAACTACATGATGTACCTCGGCGTCGGTGCGATCCTCTACCTACTCGTCGCGCTCTTCGGCGGCGGGTCGATCATCCTCTTCGTGCTCGCCACCCTCATCATCATCTCCTTCTACGGCGGCGGATTCTCCACCGTTCCCGCATACCTCAAGGACCTCTTCGGCGTCTACCAGGTCGGCGCCATCCACGGTGCGCTGCTCACCGCTTGGTCGGCAGCCGGCGTGGCCGGTCCGCTCATCGTCAACTCCGTCGTCGAGGCCGGCGAGGCGGCAGGGAAGGAAGGCCCCGAGCTCTACACTCCGGGCATGTTCATCATGGTCGGCGCGCTGGTCGTCGGCTTCATCGCCAATGCGCTCGTCCGCCCGGTCAGCGAGAAGTACTTCGAACGCGAAGAGGACGTCGCCGCCAAGCAGGCCGCCGCCCTCGAAGAGAACTGAAGGAAGGGTCAGATCATGAACGATTCCACCCCCGCCGCCCACGTCCCCGACTCCGGTTCACCGCAGTCCCCCGTCGGCGGTGCCTACCGGGCCGTCGGATCCGTCCTCACCGTCGTCGTGGTCGGCGGCCTCCTCTGGGGCCTGTCCCTGACCGTGGTCAAGGCCGTCGCGATCTTCACCGGCTGAGAATCCCTCAGGCTGAAACCCTCGCCGAGGCGGCCCTGCCGCAGCCGTCACCCCGCCGATCCCTGCGGAGCTGAGTTCAGCTCCGCAGGGATCGGCGCATTCATGCCCCGGTCCGGCCCTCTCAGCTCTCGCCTGACGAAGTCGAAGCCTCGCTCCAGCTGCGCCACAGCCTGGCCACAGCGTCCAGATGCTGAATAGGAGTCATCACGCACTCCCACTCAGCAGAGAAAGGCACAGACCATGAGCACCATCCCCCGTCGTCGCCTGGCGGCAGCGGTCACTGCCGCCGCAGCCGCACTGGCACTGACCGTCGGCACGGCCGCAGAACTGCCAGCTGCCGCGGCGGCCCACACCTCCACGTCGCGACCACCCAGTCAGCCATCCCCTTCACCGGACAGGCCACTGATCCTGGACAGGACACCGATCCCGGACAAAGCGGAGGTCAGTCGTCCGGTCTCGGTCAGGGAAAGGGCACCCAGGGAGGAACCAACGGCGTCACTCCCGGCAACGGCACCGCACCCGGCGGGAACGCGCAGTCGCCGAACACCGGCCAGGACTCCAACGGCTCGACCCAGCAGGAGGCGTCCCCGGCGAGCGCCGAGGAATCCACGGGAGTCGTCCTCATCGACACCGAGCTCGGCTACGAAAACGCCGAGGCGGCCGGCACCGGCATCGTACTGAGCAAGGACGGTCTGGTGCTGACGAACAACCACGTCATCGCCGATTCGACGAAGATCTCCGTCACCGTGACTACGACCGGCAAGACCTATGAGGCCTCCGTCGTCGGCTCCGATTCGACGAAGGACGTCGCGGTGCTCCAGCTCAAGGACGCCTCGAACCTGCAGCCGGCCACCATCGATGAAGACTCCGTCGCCGTCGGTGACGATGTCACCGCCGTCGGCAATTCCGAGGGACAGGGACAGCTGCAGGCCGCCGACGGCACGGTCACCGACCTCGGCGCCTCCGTCACCACCACCGCTCAGGGCTCCGAGGATTCGGAGACGCTGAACAATATGATCCAGGTCCAGGCCGATATCGTCTCGGGCGATTCGGGTGGGGCCCTGCTCGATGACGAAGGCGAGGTCGTCGGCATGAATACCGCGGCCTCGTCGGGATCGGCCACCGTCACCGGCTTCGCCATTCCGATCGAGTCGGCGCTGTCCACGGCCGAGTCGATCATCGACGGCGAGCAGACGAGCACGAACACGCTCGGCTATCCGGCGTTCCTCGGCATCGGCGTCCAGCAGGGCTCACAGTCCATCCAGCCGGGCCGAGCCAGTCAGTCGGGTTCAGCGTCGCAGGCCGAGGGTGCGGTCGTCGCCGGTGTCTATGAGAACACCCCCGCGGCCGAGGCAGGACTGACCGCCGGTGACACGATCACCCAGATCGGTTCGACGCAGATCACCGACGGCACTGCTCTGTCGTCCGCCATCGCCGAGCACAAGCCCGGTGACACCGTGTCGCTGAGTTGGACCGACGCCGACGGTCAGTCCCACACCAGCGAGGTGACTCTGACCGAGGGTCCCGCAGCCTGACGGTGGGATTGCCCTACCACCCCGGGCGAGACGTAGGATCGGGCCATGTCCGGATACGAAGACGCCTCGCCCGCGGAGCGGTCGCCCCGCACCCGGCATAACCGGGAGCGTCTCGACTGGTCGACGATCCTGCGCAATATCGCCCTCGCACTCGCCGTGCTGGCCGGTGTGTGGGCGGTCTTCAATGTTCGCCTGCCCTCGGTCGACGTGCTGCAGGACGATATCGCGGCCGCCGGATTCTGGGGCTTCGCCGTCTTCGTCCTCATCTATATGGGCGTTGCCGCCACCCCGATCCCTGTGACGATCATGGCCACGGCCGGAGGACTCATCTTCGGACTGCCGTTCGGCACCCTCCTGTCGATGGTCGGAGTCGTCGGGGGCTGCTGGCTCGGCTACTGGATCGCCCGGGCGCTCGGTCGGGACACGGTTCTACGTCTGCTCGGATCCCATGCCGAGACGATCGAATCCAAGCTCACCGGCGGCGGCTTCTACGCGGTGTGCGCCCTGCGCCTCATGCCCGGGTTCCCGTATTGGCCGGTCAACTACGGCAGCGGAGCACTGGGAATCGACAACCGCACATTCCTCAGCGCCACTGTCATCTCGTCCCTGCCGGGCCAGCTCTCACTTGTGGCCGTCGGTGCCTTCATCGGGAAGCCGAATGCCCTCAACGGCATCGCAGTGGGCATCTCCTGGGCACTGGTCATCGCGTTGACGATCATCACGATGCGCCGATGGAAGAGCTCGCGGGATGCCGAGAAAACGAAGAACGGGTCGACGGAGAGCCCCGACGATGAGAACCACCGTCGGGCACTGTGAACCGGCGACGCAGTGACCCAGCGACGCACTGAACGAGCAGCTCAGTCGAAGTTCGGCTTGCGGCGCTCCTGGAAGGCTCTGAATCCTTCGGCGTAGTCCGGGGTCTGACGCGCCGATTCCTGCAGAGCCGCCTCTTGGGCGAGCACCTCGACGAGGTTCGGCTGTTCGTCGGCGAGCTTCTGGACGAAGCCCTTCTCCATCGCGAAGGCCTCGGCTGGTCCGCTGACGATCTTCTCGAGCTTCGATTCGACGAAGTCGGACAGTTCCGCGGCTGGGACCGCACGGGAGACGATCCCGGTGGCGGCCGCCTCGGCGCCGGTCATGAAATCACCGGTGACGATGAGGTCCATCGTCCGGTGATAGCCGACCCGGTCGAGGAACACGTGGTGAGCGCCGGAATCGAGCATCGCGCCGATCGCGGCGAACGGGGACCCGAACTTCGCGTCATTGGCGGCGAAGATGATGTCCGCGGCCGCGGCGACTCCGTACCCGAGCCCGAGTGCCGCCCCCTGGACCTGCGCGATCACCGGGATCGGCAGCGCGCGGATCGCCTGGAACACGGGGGCGAAGATGTCGGCGAGGAACGCATGCGCGTCATCGGTCTCGACCTCGACGTTCGCGATATCGCGACCGGAGCAGAAGACCTTGCCCTCCCCGCGGATGACGAGCACGCGCACGTTGGGGACCGCCTCGGCGACCTTGGCCACGGCGGCGGCGATATCGCGGAGGTTGTCCGCGTCGAGGGCGTTGCGGGACTCGGGTCCGTCGAGGACGAGTTCGGCGATCGGGCCGCGGTTCTTCAGCTGGATCTCGGTCATGGATGCTCCTTTGCGTATCCTTGCAGTGGCTGTGTCACCAGGTGTAGAAACCCTGCCCGGTCTTGCGGCCGAGTTCGCCCGCGGCGACCTTGTCCTTGAGTATCTGCGGGGGCGCGAAACGCTCGTCGATCTCGGCCGCGAGGTGTTCGGCGATGCCGAGGCGCACATCGAGACCGACGATGTCCGTCGTCTTCAGAGGCCCGGCCGGATGCCGGTAGCCAAGGGTCATGGCCCGGTCGATGTCCGAGGCCGAGGCGACACCGTCTTCGACCATCCGCATCGCTTCCAAAGCGAGAGCCACGCCGAGGCGGGAGGAGGCGAATCCGGGCGAGTCCTTCACCGTGATCGCCGTCTTCCCCAGTCCGGTCACCCATTGCTTGGCAACATCGACGAGCTTCGCGTCGGTGTGGGTGCCGACGACGACCTCGACGAGCTCGGACACCGGCACCGGGTTGAAGAAGTGCAGCCCGATGAGCGCCTGCGGACGTGGCAGGGCAGCGGCAAGCTCATCGATGGACAGCGCCGAGGTGTTCGTGCCGATGGATGCTGCAGGAGCGTGCTTCGCGATAGTCGCAAGCACTTCCTGCTTGAGTTCGACGATCTCGGGCACGGCTTCGACGACGAGGAGCGCCTCGTCGAGCAGGGTCGGGTCACGGTCGACGACGACGGTGCCGGGCACCTCGATGCCCTTCGACCGTGACTTACTCGTAGAGGCGTCGATGCGCTCCCGGGCCGCCGCCACGGTGTCGTCGGTGTTTTCGATGACGATGACCCGGGCACCGGCAGTGGCGAAGGCATGCGCGATTCCGGCACCCATCCGGCCGCCTCCGAAGACGCCGACGACATCAGGGACACGTGCGGTGGTGGGGGCCGCCTCGGTGGGGGTGTCTGTGGTGGGCTCGCTCATGCGTTGTCGCCTTCTCCTCGGGTGCGCGGATCGCTCTGCTGATCGATCGCTTCGGTGGCCACGGCTTCGGCGCGTGCGCGCTCGGCCGATTCCTGTTCGGCTGCCTTCTTCGCCTTCTTGGCCTCGCGCTTGGACAGGAACGCGTCCATGCGGGCGAACTTCTCCTCGGTTTCGAACAGCACGGCCTGGGCCACATTGTCGATGAGCGGATGGGCTTCACGCGGTGCGTGGAACGCCGACTTGCTCAGCCGTACGGCCAGGGGTGCGAAGCTCGCAATCCTATCGGCCAACGCCTGACCGGCCAACTCGAGATCCTCGGGATCGACGACGTCGTTGAGCAGACCGATGGCCTTGGCTTCGTCGGCCTGCAGGGTGCGCCCGGCCAGGAGAATCTCCTTGGCGCGAGGTTCGCCGACGAGTTCGCGCAGGCGCCACGCGGCTCCGGCTGCGGCGAGGATGCCCAGACCGGTCTCCGGGTTGCCGATCTTCGTCGACGGGGTGCCGATGCGGAAGTCCGCGGCGAAGGCGAGCTCGGCACCGCCGCCGAGGGCGAATCCCTCGATCAGCGCGATGACCGGCATCGGCAGTTCCTGGATGCGGGAGAAGATCTTCGAGTTGATCCCGGCCAAGGCATCATCGCGGCGACGATTGCGCAGCTGCGAGATATCGGCACCTGCGGCGAAGACTCCGGCGGTGCCGGCGAGGATCGCGACCTTCGGTTCGGCTTCGAGTTCGGCGCACACGGCATGGAGGGCGTCGACCATCGACTGGTCGATGGCATTGCGGACCTCGGGCCGGTTGAGCCGGATGATCGTGCGGTCGGAGTGGCGTTCGATGAGCAGCGGGGAGGCGGAATCGTTCACGCTGGGGCCGTTGGGTGCACCGGCTGCGCCGTTCGCGTCCCCGCCGGGGGCGCCGGCGCTCACACGCGCTCCAGCAGCAGCGCCGAACCCTGGCCGACGCCCACGCACATAGTCGCCAGTCCGCGCTTCGCATCGGCCTGTTCCAGACGGTTGAGCAGGGTCAGCGTGATGCGGGTGCCCGAGCAGCCCAGCGGATGGCCCAGCGCGATCGCGCCGCCGAAGCCGTTGACGGTCTCCGGGTCGAGTCCGAGGTCGCCCATGCACGCCAGTGACTGGGAGGCGAAGGCTTCGTTCAGTTCGACGGCGTCGAGTTCGCCGACGCCCCAACCGGTGCGCTCGAGCACCTTGCGGGTCGCGGGGACGGGTCCGATACCCATGATCTCCGGGGACACACCGGCATTGGCACCGGCGACGACGCGGGCGCGCGGGTTGAGTCCGTGCTTGTTCGCATAGTCCTCGGACACGAGCACGACGACGGCGGCACCGTCGTTGAGCGACGAGGAATTTCCTGCGGTGATGAGTCCGTCGGGTCCGTGGATGGGGCGAAGCTTGCCGAGCTTCTCCTGAGTCGAATCGGCGCGCGGGCCCTCATCGGCGGTGACGTCGCCGATGGGCAGGATCTCCGGGTCGAAGCTGCCGGCCTTCTGCGCGGCCAGGGCCAACTGATGCGACCGGTAGGCGAATTCGTCGAGGGCCTCGCGGGTGAGCTTCCACTTCTCGGCTACGCGTTCGGCCGTCTGCGGCATGGACAGGGTCGTGTCCTCATCGAAGGCGGGGTTCGTGAACCGCCATCCGATCGAGGTGTCCCAGGTCCGGCCCGGCTTCGACCAGGCGCGTGAGGGCTTCTCGCTCACCCAGGGAGCACGGGTCATCGATTCGACTCCGCCGGCCACGACGACATCGGCGTCTCCGGAGGCGATCATCGCCCGGGCCGTGGTGATCGCGGTCATTCCCGAGGCGCACAGACGGTTGACGGTGAACCCGGGCACGGATTCGGGCAGGCCCGCGAGCAGCACGGCCATGCGGGCGATGTTGCGGTTGTCCTCGCCGGCCTGGTTCGCCGATCCGAGGATGACCTCGTCGATGTCGGAGGCGTCGATGCCGGAGCGTTCGACGACGGCTTTGAGCGTTGTGGCCACGAGGTCATCGGGCCGCTGATCAGCCAGGACTCCTCCGTAGCGGCCGATGGGTGTGCGCAGTCCGTCCAGAATGAATGCCTCGGGCATGGGTCTCCTCGGTGAAGTGGGTTGGTGTCTGACTCAGGAATCGAAGTCGACGACGACTTCGTCGCTGACGGGGAACGTCTGACAGGTGAGGACGAAGTCGGCCTCGACCTCGGCGTCCTCGAGAGCGTAGTTGCGGACCATGTTGACCTCGCCGCCGCAGATCTTCGCGCGGCAGGTTCCGCAGACGCCGCCCTTGCAGGCGAACGGCAGATCAGACCGGGATTCCTGCGCGGAATCGAGGATGGTCTTGCCCTGCGACATCGCCGAGGTGGAACGCTTGCCGTCGAGGATGACCGTGACGTCGCTGGTTGCACCTTCGACGACCTTGTCCGCGTGGACGACTTCCGGTGGCGGCTCGTCGACGTAGAAGAGCTCGAAGTGAATCCGGTCCTTCGGCACATCGAATTCGGCGAGCACCTTGCGGGCGTCTTCGAGCATGCCGAAGGGTCCGCACAACCACACATGGTCCATGCTGCCGATCGGGACGATCGCAGAGAACAGATCCCGCAGCTTCTCCTCGTCGAGGCGACCGGAGAAGAGCTCCACATCGCGGGGTTCGCGGGAGAGCACGTGAACGAGGTCGAGCTGCTGGTTGCGGGCGTCCTTGAGGTCGGCGAGCTCCTCGGCGAACATCACTGTGTTCGTGTGCCGGTTGCCGTAGAGCAGAGTCACCGAGGCTTCGGGGTTGGACAGCACGGTCGACGCTATGGAGAGCATCGGAGTGATTCCCGATCCTGCGGCGATGCACAGGTGCTTGCCGCCGGCCGAAGCATCGGCGCGGAAGCTGCCCGAGGGCGGCTGCACCTCGATGACGTCGCCGGCTCGGACCTCGTTGACCAGCCACAGTGAGAAGAGTCCTTCGGGGACTTCGCGCACACCGATGCGCGGGGCGGTTCCGGCCGGGGCGCAGATCGAATAGGTGCGGCGGTGCTCCTGGCCGTCGATGATGCGACGCAGAGTCAGGGACTGCCCGGCCGCGAAGTCGAATAGTTCGCTGTATTCGGCCGGCACGTCGAAGGTCACGGCGGCCGAATCCTCGGTGAGGTGGTCGACGGATTTCACGGTCAGCGGGTAGAAGGCCGACCGGGAGCGTCCGTCGGCGGGCTCGGTGGCGGGGGTCGCCTCGGCGGTCTGATCGATCGTCTCTGTCATCAGATCTCCTTCACATGGTCGAACGGTTCGAGGCAGTCGTTGCACTGGTACATCGCCTTGCACGCGGTCGCGCCGAACTCGGAGGACAGGCGGACGTTGTCGGATCCGCACAGCACGCAGGTCACGGCGCGGCGGGTGGGCATGAGCGTCAGCGCCACCGGGCCGGTGCGGACTGGGGCGGACCCGGGCGGGGAGATTCCGGCGTCCTTGAGGGCTTTCTTCCCGCGTTCGGTGATCCAGTCGCTCGTCCAGGCGGGAGTCAGGGACACGCGGACTTCCGCGTCGGGGAATCCGGCCTCGAGGAGTTCGCGCTGCAGGTCATCGCGCATCGTCGCCATCGCCGGGCAGCCCGAATAGGTGGGGGTGATGGTGGTGACGACGTGGCCGTTCTCGATCGTGACGTCGCGCAGCACGCCGAGGTCGAGGAGGGTGAGCATCGGCATCTCGGGGTCGGTCACGCGTTCGGCGGCGGCCCAGGCACGGTCGATCGCCTCGGCGGCGGTGTCAGTCGTACGAGTATCCATGTCAGCTGTGCGGGTGTCGGTCGGGGAGGTCTCGAGCATGGCGGTCACCACTGCCCCTCCGGATGCTCCCGGGCGACGACCTGCATCTCGGCGAGCAGCTTCGACAGGGCCTCGGTGTGGAGTCCGTCGCGGCCCTTGCCGCCGTGGACGCCGACTCCGGCCAGACCGCCGCGTTCGGGGCGGTCGATCCCGCCCGCGGCGAACACCTGGTCGAGGATCACGGATGCTTCGTCGGCCACCGGCGCGGGGTCGACGCCGATTCCGGCTTCGGCCACGGAGGCTTCGACGGGGTGGGTCTCGAAGAGCTCTGTCCACAGCGGCCACAGTCCATCGAGGGCTGCCACCAGGCGGGACTTCGATTCTTCGGTGCCGTGGGCCAGGGTCACGACCCAGCGTCCGGCGAAGTCGCGGTGGTAGGACATCTCCTTCACGCCCTTGGCCGCGATGGCCGCGAGCACGGTGTCGCGGCTGCCTGTGAGGCGTTCGAAGATCGACAGGCGCCAGGTGGAGTAGATGAGGATCTTCGCGACCGCCTCGGCGAAGTCGCCGTTGGGCACCTCGGCCAGGCGGACGTTGCGGAAGCCCAGGTCGTTGCGGAAGAACGCGAGGCGGTCCTCATCGGGCACTGGGGAGCCTGCGGGCAGTTCGGGCACGAGCTCAGGATCGGCGGCAGCGGCGCGGGCGAGCAGGAGACGCGCCTGACCGAGGAGGTCGAGGGCGATGTTCGCCAGCGCGATGTCCTCTTCGAGGTCCGGGGCGTTCGAGCACCATTCGGAGATCCGCTGGGAGAAGACGAGCGCGTCGTCGCCGAGCATGAGGCAGTATGCGCCGAGGTCCTTCGCGTCGACGCCGTCGGGAACGGTCGTGTCGACTCCGGCCAGGGGGTCTTCGAAGTCGGTGCCGAAGGCCCAGTTCGCGTCGTTGACGAGCAGTCCGGAGTACGCGTTGTCGTGCGTATCGTGTTCGACGTTCGTGCCGGCTTCGTCGTGTTCGACGTGGATGGTGGGTTCGTTGTTCGCAGTCATATCTCGCCCCTACTCACATATGGGGGACATCGGAGGGGATGTCGTAGAAGGTGGGGTGGCGATAGACCTTGTCGCCGCTGGGGGCGAACATCGGGTCCTTCTCGTCCGGGCTCGAGGCCGTGATGTCGGATGCGCGGACGACCCAGATGCTCACGCCTTCGTTTCGTCGGGTGTAGACATCGCGGGCGTGGTGGACGGCCATCTGGTCATCGGCGGCGTGCAGCGATCCGACGTGGACGTGGTTGAGTCCGCGCTTGCCGCGCACGAAGACCTCGTAGAGCGGCCATTCGCCGCGGGTCGAGCCGGCATTGTCCTTCGCCGAGGCGGCGCCGGGGTTGGTCTCGGTCATTTCGCTGCCTCCTCGGCGGTGGTGGATTCGTTGGCGGCGGGGGTCGTTCCTGCCGCCTCGGCGTTCTGGTTCTCGGCGAAGGCGAGCGCTGCTTCGCGCACCCATGCGCCTTCGTCCCATGCGCGCTTGCGGTGGGCCAGACGCTGGGCGTTGCAGGGTCCGTCGCCCTTGACGACGGCCCAGAACTCGTCCCAGTTCGGGGTGGAGAAGTCGTAGTGTCCGCGCTCTTCGTTCCACTTGAGGTTCTCATCGGGGAACGTCACGCCGAGGGCTTCTGCCTGCGGGACGGACATGTCGACGAACTTCTGGCGCAGCTCATCGTTGGTGTGGGTCTTGATGCCCCAGGCCATCGACTGCTCGGTGTTCGGGGAGTTGTCGTCGGGAGGTCCGAACATCATCAGCGCCGGCCACCAGAAGCGGTTGACCGATTCCTGGACCATCTCGCGCTGGGTCTCGGTGCCGCGCATCATCGTCATCAGCAGTTCGTAGCCCTGACGCTGGTGGAACGACTCCTCCTTGCAGACGCGGATCATCGCGCGGCCGTAGGGGCCGAAGGAGGTCCGGCACAGCGGCACCTGATTGCAGATGGCCGCCCCGTCGACGAGCCAGCCGATCGTGCCGACATCGGTGTAGGACAGGGTCGGGTAGTTGAAGATCGAGGAATACTTCTGCTTGCCGGCGACAAGCTTCTCGGTGAGCTCGTTGCGCGTGGCGCCCAGGGTCTCGGCGGCGGAATAGAGGTAGAGGCCGTGTCCGGCTTCGTCCTGGACCTTCGCCAACAGGATCGCCTTGCGGCGCAGCGAGGGTGCGCGGGAGATCCAGTTGCCTTCGGGCTGCATGCCGATGATCTCCGAGTGCGCGTGCTGCGCGACCTGGCGGATGAGCGTCTTGCGGTAGGCCTCGGGCATCCAGTCCCGGGGTTCGATCCGATCCTTGGCCTCGATAGTGGCGTCGAACTGCGCCTGCAGCTGCGCCTCGTCGAAGCGGTTGTCGTTCATCTGAGTTGTCATGACCACTCCACCCTTGGATGTGCCCTTGTCAGGACCTGCCTCGGTCAGCGGCTGCCGACCTCGAATCGGTCCGACCATCGTAGAACCTTCGGGCTGGGACATCCATTTACTGACCATTTGTTCTGTATTGTTGCCACCAGTGTCGCACACCCCTCGGCGAGGCGCAATGCCGCCCACAACGAAACCGCCCCGCCGACACTGTGCCGTTCAGTGGATTGTTTGGTCGATCCACGGCGTTCTCGGCACCGAAACCACCGCGGATCGCCCCAACAATCAAGCTTCCGCCCCGAACAAATTCCACGGAAGAACTTGACACCGGCGACGATCGGAACGATATTTATTGACCAGATGGTCGTTTATTCTCCGGCGGGTGAATTCGCAGGGGATCTTTCACCGTCATCCAAGCGCAGCGGCGCCGGCACCTCCCGTGCCTCAGCGTCCGAAACCGCGACTCGAGGAGGAGCCGACTATGGGACAACCCGCCCACGATACGACGACCGCGGAGTCGGAGACCCCGAACGCCCCCTCCCCCACCGATGCGGCCACCGAGGAGCTCACCGGCGCGGCCGCGATGTTCGCCAATGACCGCGCCTCCCAGCACCTGGGCATCACCGTCGATGACCACGGACCCGGCTGGGCGCAGTGCTCGATGACGGTCACCGACATCATGACCAACGGCCACGACATCACCCACGGCGGCTACGTCTTCCTCTTCGCCGACACCACCTTCGCGATGGCCTGCAACTATCCCGGCTCGGTCACGGTCGCCTCGGGAGGGGACATCGACTTCCTCAAACCCACGTACCTCGGAGACGAGCTCGTCGCCCGCGGCCGCGAGGTCGTCAAGCAGGGGCGCTCGGGGATCTACGACGTCACTGTCACTCGCGGCGATGACATCATCGCCACCTATCGCGGACGCTCCCGCACCCTGCCCACCCGCAAATGACCGATACCCACAGGCCCACAGGCGGGCCCCACCCAGCCACCCGCTGAGGAAACGGCACCGGAATCCGGTGCCCCACCTCGGCGGTCTTCGGATCGGACGCACTGTCCGGATTCGGCACAGAGAGAAATTTCGCAAGGAGACGATGATGACTGAGACCGACCTCGACGCCGGCGAACGGATGAGCCTGGACGAGCTGCGCGCCGACCAGCTGAAGAACCTCAAGACGACGGTGACGTCGGTGTACGAGAAGGTGCCCTTCTACCGGAAGGCCTTCGACGAACTCGGCGTCACTCCGGCAGACATCACGAGCCTCGACGACATTGCGAAGCTGCCGTTCACGAACAAGCAGGACCTCCGCGACAACTACCCGTTCGGACTCTTCGCCGTCCCACAGGACCAGGTCGCACGCATCCACGCCTCCTCGGGCACGACGGGTCTGCCGACGGTCGTCGGCTACACCCTCGGCGATCTCGATCGGTGGGGCAGCCTCATTGCGCGGTCCATCATCGGTGCCGGCGGCGAACGCGGGCAGATGATGCACAATGCCTACGGTTACGGCCTGTTCACCGGCGGTCTCGGCGTCCACGGCGCAGAGCGTCACGGTTTCACCGTCGTCCCGATCTCCGGCGGGCAGACCCCGCGCCAGGTGCAGCTCATCCAGGACTTCAAGCCGGACATCATCACGGCCACCCCGACCTACCTGCTCACGATCCTCGACGAGTTCCACAAGCAGGGCATCGATCCGACCTCGACGAGCCTGAAGACCGCGATCTGCGGCGCCGAGCCGTGGACGGACGAGATGCGCAAGGAGATCGAGAACTCCTTCAACATCAACGCCGTCGACATCTACGGCCTCTCCGAGGTCATGGGACCCGGCGTGGCCTGCGAATCCGCGGAGACGAAGGACGGCCCGACGATCTGGGAGGACCATTTCTACCCGGAGATCGTCGATCCCTTCACCGGCGAAGTGCTTCCCGACGGAGAGGAAGGCGAACTCGTCTTCACCTCGCTGACGAAGGAAGCGCTGCCGATCATCCGCTACCGCACGCACGACCTCGCGACTCTGCTGCCGGGCACCGCTCGCCCGAACTTCCGCCGCATCTCGCGCATCACCGGCCGCTCCGATGACCTCATGATCATCCGCGGCGTCAACGTCTACCCCGCGAACGTCGAGACCGTGCTCTTCGAGTTCGCGCCGCTGAGCCCGCACTTCCAGCTCGTCCTCACCCGCCCGGGTCGGATGGACGAGATGAGCGTCGAGGTCGAGGCCCGCGAGGGCGTCGGCGCCGTCGAGCTCGACGGTCTCGACAAGCTCGTGGCCGCTCGGATCAAGGAGCGCCTCGGCGTCTCCTGCACCATCGACATCAAGATGCCCGGCGACCTGCCGCGCTCGGTCGGCAAGATGAAGCGCATCATCGACCGCCGTGAAGGCGTGCGCTGAGATGAGGCGCAGTGCATGCGCTGAAGCGGCGCTGCGGACGCGCGCCGAGGTGAGTGCTGTGACTTGGATCGCGGCACTCACCGAGGTGGCCGATTAGACTGATGCGCATGCCCGAATCGTCCTCACCTGCGTCGACAACCCCGGACCCGACGACGTCGTCCGCGGAATCGACGACCGCCGCGTCGACGTCACCGACGACCCCCGCCGAGGCGACCGCCCCCAAGCGCTCGCGCCGCGGCCGTCCCGGATACGACCGGGAGACCCTGATCAACAAGGCCACCGAGGTCTTCGTCTCCCGCGGCTATGACGGCACGTCGATGGACACGGTCGCCCGTGAGCTCGGCATCACGAAGTCGGCGATCTACCATCACGTGGCGTCGAAGGAAGAGCTGCTGCATCTGGCGATCAGCCGCGGGGTCCGCGCGCTCGATTCCGCAGTGGAGACCGAAAGTCTGCGTGAGAACGTCAACGCGCTCGAACGGCTGCGGCTGGCCGTGCGCGCCAGCGTGGTCATCCTCATCGAGTACCACCATTCGGTGACCTTGCTGCTGCGGGTGCGCGGGAACTCGCCTCTGGAACGAGAGGCCCTCGAAGCCCGTCGCAATATCGATGCGAAGGTCCGTGCGCTCGTCGAGGCCGCCATCGCCGAGGGCGGTCTGCGCTCGGATTTCACTCCCGGGCTCATCACCCGTCTGCTCTTCGGCATGGTCAACTCGATCACCGAGTGGTACCGGCCCAGCTATCCCGTCGACCCCGACACGATCGCCGAGGCGGTCACGACGATGGCCTTCCAGGGGCTGGAGGCCTGAGGCTCAGCCGTCCCAGCTCGCGCCGGCTGTCAGAACCCAGCCCAGCGTCCCCTCGACTTCGGAGAGCAGCTCTTCCTTCGGCGGATCATATCCGCCGATCACCCAGTCGACGGCGATCTGGATGCCGGCGCCGACGAGCAGGTCCCCGAGCACTCTCCGACGCGTGCCGGTGAGTACGGTGCCCGAGACGGCCACGCAGAGCGCATCGGCGAGTTCGCCGCCGATCACCCGACCGTGCCGACGGTGGAGCTCGTCGATGCGCCCACTGACCCCGAGCACTTCGAAGAGATGGACCCTGGCGAAGACCGGGTTCTCATGCGCCCAGCCGAGAAACCCGCTCATGAATCCGCGCAGCACCGACATGGCCTCGGCGCCCGGCGCATCTTTCGTGGTCTCAGTTCCCGCTGTATCGGCCGCACCGCCGGCCAGCACCGCGGAGCGCAGATCGGAAACCACCCGCTCGTAGACCGCAACCAGGAGATCCTCCAAGGTGGCGAAGGATTCGTAGAAGTAGCGCTTGTTCAGGCCAGCGACCTCGCAGATCGCGCCCACCGTGGCCGCCCGGTACCCCCGGGTCCCGAACAGTTCGATCCCTGCTGCGATGATCTGTTCCCGCCGAGCGTCTTCCCGTTCTTCGCGGCTGGCTCCCGCGTAGGGGCGTCCTTCTTTAGTCACAGTGTGATCTTGACAACACTGACCGCCGATTGCAAACTGGTACGGCATCGTGCCAGAAAGGGCGGCAATGACCTCAACCACTGCGGGCGACGGCGACTCCGCCGCTGCGGGACGCGACTCCCACGCATCATCGGACACCTCGGCCCTCAACGCTGCTCAGCGGGAACGCGATCTGGCGGCCGCCTCGGCGAATGTCTCCGATGTCGTCGTCATCGGCGGCGGATTCACCGGCGCCGGCGTCGCATTGGACGCGGCCAGCCGTGGGCTCTCGGTCACCCTCGTCGAACGCGGCGACCTCGCCTCGGGAACGAGCAGCTGGAGTTCGAAACTCGCCCACGGCGGACTGCGCTACCTCGCGAAAGGCGACATCGGGATTGCGTGGGAGTCCGCCGTCGAACGCGGCCGACTGATGAACACCATCGCACCGCACCTCATACGGCCGCTGCCGATGATCTTCCCGCTGCACCCGGGTATCGGCCGCGTGGAAGCCGCCGTGACGAGCGCCGGTTTCCACGCCGGCAATGTCCTGCGGTTGCTCGCCCGCACTCCGAAGGAGCTCCTCCCCCGGCCCCGCCGCGTCTCGCCCGCCGCAGTCCGAAAACTCGCCCCAACGACGGCGCCCGACGGACTGCGAGGCGGACTGCTCAGCTGGGACGGTCAGCTCATCGATGACGCCCGGCTCGTCGTCGCCCTGGCCCGTACGGCCGCCTCGCATGGCGCGAGAATCATCACCTACGCCGAGGCGACCGACGTCGAACCCAATCAATTGCACATCAGGAACCGCACCACCGGGGACGAACACACGCTGCGCGCCCGCCAGATCGTCAACGCCGCCGGTGTCTGGGCGGACACTCTCTCCGACGAGGTCGAACTGGCCCCGAGCAAGGGTTCGCACATCCTCGTTCCGGCCGCTCGACTGGGCGATCCGCAGGCCGCGATCACCGCTGCGGTACCCGGTCACTTCGGCCGCTATGTCTTCGCCGTGCCGTGGCACAACGGTCTGGTGATGATCGGCCTCACCGACGATCCGCACCACGGGCCGATTCCGGACCGCGCCCTGCCCGACGATGACGAGGAGGCGTTCCTCCTCGACACGATCAACGCCGTCCTCGACGACAAGCTGACCACTGACGACATCGTCGGCGGCTACGCCGGGTTCCGTCCGCTGATCAAGACCAGCGCCACGTCGAGCAGCGCCGACCTCTCCCGCAGGCACGCCCTGCTGCGCGACTCGCGAACCGGGGCGCTGACAGTCGTCGGCGGCAAACTCACGGCCTACCGCCGCATGGCCGAAGACGCCGTCGACGACGTCGTCAGGGTCGGCGGGCTGCAGGCCGGACCGTGCCGAACGACCGAACTCGGCCTCGTCGGCAAGGGCGCCGCAGCACCGGATCTGCCCGAACGCCTCGTCGCCCTCTATGGCACCGACGCAGCGACAGTGACCGATTATTGCAAGGCCGACCCCTCACTCGGCGAACCCGTGTGCGAGGGAATCCCGCTGACCGGGGCGGAGGTCCGCTTCTCCGTCGAGCACGAACTCGCCCTCACAGTCGAGGACGTCATCGACCGGCGAACCCGGTGGGGACTCGTCGACGTCGACCGCACCGACCTCCGCGCCACAGTGGCCCGGCTCGCTCCGGAACTCAGCACCGAATCACGACACGAAGGATGACGACCATGGACAGAACTGTGCCGCGCATGCGCTGGTGGGGTTGGGGCGAAGACGGTCACGACGGTCCCGTCAAGCCCGGCGCGAAGGTGATGCTGAGCAAGCACTGCGGGTGGCCGGCCGGAGTCGACAGGCCGCATGCGGCGCTCGAGGATGTCTCGCTTCCCGAACCACGACTCTCACCGGACGTGCGCGCCCGTTTCGTCAAGACGGTGGGCGAGGATTTCGTCCGCGACGATCATGCCGTCCGCGTCTCCCATGCTGCCGGGCGCAGCCTGCCCGACCTCATTCGGTTGCGCAGCGGCCGACTGACCACCGCTCCCGATGCGGTGCTCTACCCGGCTTCGAACGCCGAGGTGGACGCCCTCCTGGCCGTGTGCACCGAGGAGTCCGTGGCGGTCGTCCCCTTCGGCGGAGGCACCAGCGTCGTCGGCGGCATCGATGCCCTGCGCGGCGAATTCTCCGCGGTCGTGAGCATCAGTATGGCCCGCCTCGACCGGATCGTCGACATCGACGAGGAATCGCTGACGGCCACCGTCCAGGCCGGAGTATTCGGACCCGACCTCGAGGCGGCGCTGCAGGCGCGCGGCTTCACGCTCGCCCACTATCCGCAGTCCTTCGAGTTCAGCACCGTCGGCGGGTGGGTCGCCACCCGGTCGGCCGGTCAGCAGTCGACGGGGTACGGCCGCATCGACGAGAACGTCTTCGGCCTGCGCTGCTCGACCCCGAACGGTCCCGTCGAGCTGCGCACCGCCCCGGCGACGGCGGCCGGGCCGAACCCGCGCCAGCTGTTCGTCGGCTCCGAAGGGACGCTGGGCATCATCACCGAGGCGACCCTGCGGATCCATCGCGTGCCGAAGGCCGTGCAGGGCGACTCCTGGTTCTTCCCCGACTTCGCCTCGGGCAGTGCAGCACTGCGGGAGATGGAGCAATCGGGACTCAACCTCGACATCGCCCGCCTCTCCGACGTCAATGAGACCGCGTTCGGTCTCGCCCAACTCGGCAGCGAGCTGCAGCGCAAGGGCGTGCTCGCCTACCTGCGGACGCGCGGCATCACGACGCCCTGCCTCCTCGTTGTCCGCTACGACGGCACGGCCTCCGATGTGCGTGCGTGTCGTTCCCAGGGCCGTTCGATCGTGCGCAGGCACAAGGGCGTCAATCTCGGCGCCGTTCCGGAGACCTCGTGGGAGAAGCACCGCTTTTCGACTCCGTACCTGCGCGACCAGCTGCTGCGTGAGGGCATGATCGTCGAGACGATGGAGACCTCAACTCCCTGGTCGAAGGTCAACGAACTCCATGACACCATCACTGCCGGAATCGAGAAGGCGATGGCCGATCGCGGCACGCCCGCGTTCGTGCTCTGCCACGTCTCGCACCTCTACGCCACCGGCTGCTCGCTGTACTACACGGTCTTCGCCAAACAGCAGGTCGGGGCGGAGATCGCGCAGTGGAAGGCGCTGAAGTCCGCTGCCAGCGACGCCATCGTCGCCGGCGGCGGCACGATCACCCACCACCACGCCGTCGGCACCGACCACGCTCCGTGGCTGCCGGCCGAAACCGGGCAGACGTGGCTGCGGATGCTGCGTGCGGCCAAGGCCGAGGTCGACCCGACCGGGATCATGAATCCCGGCAAGCTCATGAACGGACCGGATCGACTGTGAGCGGCATCGAAGACAAGGACGCCTTCGGCACGGACCGGACGGGCACGAACCCGGCAGGTAAGGACTCAGCGCGGACGGGAGCCGATCCGGCAGTCGTGCCCGTGATCCTCAATCCCACGGCACGGCGTGGGGCGGTGCTCAGACGCATCGATCCGCTCGTCCACGCCTTCGCAGCACACGGCCTCGAGGCGCGGCTTGTGAGAAGCACGAGCGAGGAACATGCGAAGGAGCTCGCCGCAGCATTCGCCGCCGAGGGCGCCAAGGTCGTCGGCGCACTCGGCGGTGACGGGATGGCTCGCTCCGTCGCCGCCGGTCTCGTCGATACGGACACGGCACTGGGCGTCATCGCCGGTGGACGCGGCAACGACCTCGCCGGCAGACTCGGCATCCCGAAGGGCATCGACGAAGCTGTGGCCGTGATCGTGAACGGCCGTGACCGCGTGATCGACGTGGTCGATCTTGATGGTTTGATCAGCCTCGGCAATGTCTGCCTCGGCCTCGACTCGGCCGTCCAGCGGTATGCGAACTCGACCAGAATCGTCCGGGGCCACTGGGTGTACTTGTACGGGATCCTGCGTGCGATCCTGCCGCCGAGAAGCATCGACCTCGAGCTGACAGTCGACGGACAGCGCCTCGACTTCCGGGGCCTGACCGCAGGGTTCGCGAATTCCGGCCGCTACGGGGGCGGGCTCAAGCTCTCCCCCGAGGCGGCGATCGACGACGGACTCATCGACGTCGTCCTCCTGGGGGAGGCGTGGTTGCCGAAGCTCGCCGTCGAGCTCGTCGCGTTCATGTCCGGCAGGCACGACCGTCACCCGAAAATCCATCTCAGCCGGGCTCGCGAGATCCGCATCGACACTCCCGTCGGGGCCGCGCCGGTCGAGATCGTCGCCGACGGCGACGCGGTCGCACAGACCCCGGCAACAGTGACGATCCGCCCGTCATCGCTCAGGGTCCGCGTCCCTCGGACCTCCTGAACAACATCGCCCCGCGCCGAGGATGTTCGTTCTCGGCGCGGGGCGACTACTACCTGTCTGTCCGTCCGGCAGGTCCTTCAACCTATCCGGGCCCTCAGTACTCCTTGGCCACAAGGGTGAGCACGTCGTAGTTCGCCACGGGTTCGTCGTTCTGGTTGACGACCTGCGCGTCCCAGCGGACCTCACCGTATTCGTCGGTCTCTCGCGGGGTGATGCGCTTGGCGGTGAGCGTCACCTTGAGCTTGTCACCTGGGGAGACGGGCGTGATGAAGTTGAGCCCTTCGAGTCCGTAGTTCGCGAGCACCGGGCCCGGGTCCGGCTGGACGAAGAGTCCGGCGGCGAAGGACACGATGAGGTAGCCGTGCGCCACGCGTCCCGGGAAGAACGGGTTCGCGGCGGCCGCCTCCTCGTTCATGTGGGCGTAGAAGGTGTCGCCGGTGAAGTTCGCGAAGTGCTCGATATCGTCGAGCGTGACTTCCCGCCATTCCGAGTCGAGGGTGTCGCCGAGGCGCAGGTCCGCCAGCGACTTCGTGAACGGATGCTCGCCGAGGCGGCGCTGCGAACCGTTGACCCATTCCCCGCCGATCGCGGTGAGCATATCCGGAGAGGCCTGGATCGCGGTGCGCTGCATGAAGTGTGTGATACCGCGCAGTCCGCCCATCTCCTCGCCGCCCCCGGCCCGACCGGGGCCGCCGTGGATGAGGTTCGGCAGGGGCGAACCGTGACCGGTCGACTCTTCGGCGTCGTCGCGGTCGAGGACGAGCACACGGCCGTGCCACGGAGCGATCCTGCGGACGAATTCGGTGGCGAAGTCGCGATCGTGGGTGACGACGGAGCCGACCAGGGAGCCGCGGCCACGGGCGGCCAGAAGGACGGCCTCCTCGGTGTCGGAATAGGTGATGATCGAGGTCACGGGACCGAAGGCCTCGATGTCGTGGACAGCGTCGGACCAGGCGTCATCGGCCTGGAGGACGGTGCCTGCGACATAGGCACCGCCGTGCTCGGCGGCCAGCCGATCGGACTCCTCACGTCCGCCGGCGAGCAGGTGCGCACCCCCGGCGATGATCCGGTCGACCGCGTCGAGGACGTCGGTGCGCTGCTTGTCGGAGACGACGGGGCCCAGGCGGGTGGACTTCTCGCGCGGATCGCCCACGCCTTGGGTGGCGAGCTTGGCGATGATGGCTTCGCCGACCGCCTCGGCGTGGGCCTCGGGAACGAAGGTGCGGCGGATCGCGGTGCACTTCTGTCCGGCCTTGACGGTCATCTCGGCGACGACGCCGGAGACGAAGAGATCGAACTCCTCGGTGCCGGGTCCGGCATCGGGACCGAGCAGGGAGAAGTTCAGCGAGTCCGCCTCGGCGAAGAATCGGGTGCCGCGCTGGGTCACACAGTCGAGCCCGGAGAGCGTGCGGGCGGTGGTCGCGGAGCCGGTGAAGGCGATCGCGTCCTGTTCGGCGAGGTGGTCGAAGAGCGGGGTGACATCACCGCTGACCAGCTGGATCGCACCGGCGGGCAACAGGCCGGACTCGACCATGTCGTTGACGACGCGCGGGTCAGATGGGCGGTGTCCGTGGCGGGCTTGACGACGACGGGGACGCCGGCGACGAACATCGGCCCGAACTTCTCGAGCATGCCCCAGACAGGGAAGTTGAAGGCGTTGATCTGCACCGCCAGGCCCTGACGGGAAGTGAGAATGTGGCGACCGACGAATGTGCCGTTCTTCGACAGGCGCTCGACCCCGCCGTCGAGGTGGACGGTCGAGTTCGGCATCTGTCGGCGGGCGACGCCGGAGTACGTGAAGAGAGTGCCGATACCGCCCTCGATGTCGACGAAGGCGTCGCGCTTCGTGGTGCCGGTCGAGAACGAGATCTCATGGTAGTCCTTCGTGCGCTCCATGAGGTAGGTCGCGAGCTTCTTGAGGATCACACCGCGTTGGTGGAAGGTGAGCTTCTGCAGCTCGGCGATTCCGGTGGTCCGAGCGTGGTCGGCGACGGCGGCGAAGTCGACTCCGGCCGAACTCACCGAGTGCAGGAGTTCTCCGGTGCCGGCGTCACGGACGGGTCGGGCGGACTCGGTCGCCCCAGGCGTGTGCCAGGATCCGGCCACATAGGAACTGAGGATTTCGGACATGCTTTGCTCTCCCTGGTGAAACGACGTCTCCCGGTCCACGGCGGCCGCTGTCGGCACCGCTGCCGATTCCTAGAAATATACTAACCAATCGGTCGGTAATTGTCATGGGCCGATGAGCGAACGAATGACATGTGACACCGTTCACTCTCTGCTTTATGATCGAAGTCAATTACTGACCAAACAGTCACCCAAGTCAGTGAAGCACCGGCAATGACGCCCGCAACGAAAGATCCTCTCATGTCCACCACATCCGGTCCCACCGCAGGCCAGCAGCCCGCGCCCCAGTCGATCACCCGCGAAGAACGCAAGGTCCTCGCCGGCACCCTCGTCGGCACCACCATCGAGTGGTACGACTTCTTCATCTACGCCCAGGCCGCCGGCCTCGTGCTCTCCGCTCAGTACTTCGGGCCTCTGGCCTCGGACAATCCGGCGCTCGGGCAGATCATGGCGTGGGCGTCTCTGGGCATTTCGTTCCTCTTCCGGCCGTTGGGCGCGATCATCGCCGGCCACCTCGGTGATCGGATCGGGCGCAAGAAGATGCTCGTGCTCACGCTCATCCTCATGGGTGCCGCGACTTCGCTCATCGGTCTGCTGCCGAACTACGCGATGATCGGCATCGGCGCACCGATCCTGCTCACCCTGTTGCGGATCCTCCAGGGCTTCTCTGCCGGCGGTGAATGGGGCGGGGCGGCGCTGTTGTCGGTCGAGCACGCGCCGATCTCCAAACGCGGCATCTTCGGCGCCTACCCGCAGATCGGCGTGCCGGTCGGCATGATCCTGGCCACCGGCGTCATCTGGATCCTCACCACCCTGCTCAGCCCCGAACAGTTCGCGAGCTTCGGCTGGCGCATTCCGTTCCTCTTCTCCGTCGTGCTCGTGCTTGTCGGCTATTACATCCGCCGCCAGGTCGAGGAGTCCCCGGTCTTCGCCGAACTCGCCGAACGCAAGGCCGAGTCCTCGGCTCCGCTGGGCACCCTGTTCAAGAAGAACACGAAGGAAGTCGTCCTCTCCGCGCTCATCTTCATCGGCAACAACGCCGTGGGCTATATGATCATCGCGTTCTTCGCCGCCTACGCCTCCCGTCCTCTCGACCAGGGTGGGTCTGTCGGTCTCGACCGGGCACCCGTGCTGCTGGCGACGACGCTTGCGAGCTTCGGCTGGCTGGTGTTCACGATGTGGGGCGGGGCGCTGTCGGACAAGCTCGGGCGCGTGCGCACCTTCCAAATCGGATACATCCTGCTCATCGTGTGGCTGATCCCGACGTTCCTCATGATCGATATGGCCAACATCTGGATGTACGGCATCGGCATCTTCGTCCTCACCGTCGGCATGGGCCTGTCCTACGGCCCGATGTCGGCGATGTATGCGGAGATGTTCCCCGCCCAGGTCCGCTACTCGGGCGTCTCGATCGGCTACGCGATCGGCGCGATCCTCGGCGGCGCCTTCGCCCCGACCATCGCCGAGACCCTGCTCGCCGAGACCGGTTCGTCCATCTCGATCGCGATCTACATGATCATCGTATGCATCATCTCGCTCATCGGCGTCAGCCTCGTCAAGGAGACGAAGGGCGTCGACCTCGGCCTGACCAAGCACCACTGAGACTGCCAAGGCACACAGGGGATAGGCTGT
>NZ_JBNFOL010000030.1:0-51214 GCF_057364765.1 Brevibacterium sp. LAARM3_SD1
ACCTCGCGCGAGGTTGCTGGGCCGCCGTCAGGTAGTAATTAGAGGGAGTTCTAGGATGGTCTTGCTGCCGGAGAGGCCCAAGCGGCTGGCGCCGGCGGCGATCATCTCTTCGGCGGCTTCGGCGGTGCGGATTCCGCCGGAGGCCTTGACGCCGAGGCGGTCGCCCACGGTCTCGCGCATGAGCGACACGGCGTGTGCGCTCGCGCCACCGGCCGGGTGGAAACCGGTCGAGGTCTTGACGAACCCCGCTCCGGCGGCCTCGGAGCGACGGCAGGCCTCGACGATCTGCTCATCGGTCAGCGCCGCCGATTCGATGATCACCTTGACCACGGCATCCCCGCTGGCCTCGACGACACCGCGGATATCGGCCTCTAGCCCGTCGAAGTCCCCGGCAACGGCCTGACCGATGTTGATGACCATGTCGACCTCGGCGGCACCGTCGGCGACGGCCTGCTTCGCCTCGGCTGCCTTGATCTCCGGCTTCACCTGACCGGAGGGGAACCCGACGACGGTAGCCACGACGAGCTCACCCGGATCGGTGACCGGCAGCATCGACGGCGACACGCAGATCGCGAGCACGCCCAACTCCTTCGCCTCCGCCACGAGGGCATCGACGTCGGCGGGGGTCGCTTCGGGCTTGAGCAGGGTGTGGTCGATCATGGCTGCGACATCGGTGCGGCTGGTCATGGGTTCCTCCAAGTTCGGTGATCCAGGTTCTAGGGCTGTGGTTCCAGAGTAGTGAGGTCGGCGGCCGCACAGTAGGACCGCCGGTGTGTGATCGAACTCAGGTGATCGTCTCGAAGACGATCGACTCCGGCACCGAGGCGGCGTCCCCGCCGATCTCGACCGCGGAGTCCAGCGCTTCGATCGCCCGTTCGAAGCGCTCCGGGGTCGCCGTGTGCAGTGTCATGAGCGGCTGACCGGCCGTGACCGTGTCCCCGGGTTTGGCGTGCAGTTCGATGCCGGCGACGTCCTGGACCGGATCTTCCTTCCGTGCCCGTCCTGCGCCCAACCTCCAAGAGGCGACTCCCACCGAGAGCGCATCGAGCCCGGTGAGAACCCCGGACTCGGTCGCGGTGACGACCTCGGTGTGCTCGGCCACGGGCAGAGCGGCGTCGGGGTCACCGTGCTGGGCGCGGACCATCTGCTTCCATTTGTCCATGGCACGACCGTCGGTCAGTGCGGCGCGGACGTCGACATCGGTCTTGCCGGCCAGGCGCAGCATCTCCTCGGCCAAGGCGACGGTGAGGTCGACGACGTCGGCTGGTCCTGCGCCGGCCAGGACCTCGACGGATTCGCGGACCTCGAGGGCATTGCCGACGGTCAGGCCCAAGGGCGTGGACATATCGGTCAGCAGCGCCGAGGTGTTCACCCCGGCGGCCTTGCCGAGCTCGACCATCGTCTGGGCCAGGATGCGGGCCTTCGTCAGGTCCTTCATGAACGCACCGGAACCGACCTTGACGTCGAGGACGAGACCGGAGGTGCCCTCGGCGATCTTCTTCGACATGATCGACGAGGCGATGAGCGGAATGCAGTCGACCGTCGAAGTGATGTCGCGCAGAGCGTAGAGCTTCTTGTCCGCCGGAGCCAGACCGGTTCCCGCCGCGCAGATGACGGCTCCGACGTCCTCGAGCTGATCGACGATCGCCTGATTGCTCAGTCCCGCCTGCCAGCCGGGAATGGATTCGAGTTTGTCCAGGGTGCCGCCGGTGTGGCCGAGACCGCGACCGGAGAGCTGCGGGACGGCCACGTCGAATACCGCGACGAGCGGGGCCAGGGGCAGGGTGATCTTGTCACCGACTCCCCCGGTCGAATGCTTGTCCGAGGTCGGCCGGGACAGGGACGAGAAGTCCATGCGCTCACCGGAGTCGATCATCGCCTGCGTCCAGTGCGCGATCTCAACCGGTGCCATGTCGTTGATGAAGATCGCCATGGCCAGGGCAGCCATCTGCTCGTCGGCGACGGCGCCGCGGGTGTAGGCGTCGATGACCCAGTCGATCTGCTCCTTGCTCAGGGCACGGCCATCACGCTTGGCGGCAATGACGTCGACGGTGTCGAATGCTTCTACGCTCACGGTCTCAATCCTTCGTTGTCGTCGAAATCTTCGTTGTCATCAGCACCTGCGGTCGCAATCCGGCCACGAACAAAGCCACGACCACCGTCCCACCCAAAGCCACAGCCGCCTCGGCGAGGGGATGTCGCTTCAGTGCTTGGCCTCATGGCCGCTGGGCGCCCCCGGCCAGGTGGTCGGGTCCGAAAGCCTCGGGCAGGACCACGGACATCGGAGCGCGTCCGCTGGGCATGTTGAGGACGAGGTCGTTGCCGCCGTGTTCGAACAGCAGCTGCCGGCACCGTCCGCAGGGAACGAGGGTGTTGCCCTCCCCGTCCACGCAGTCGAAGGCAACGAGGCGGCCCCCGCCGGTCATGAACAGCTCGGAGAGGAGCGAGCATTCCGCGCACAAGGTCACCCCGAACGAGGCGTTCTCGATATTGCATCCGCCGACGATGCGGCCGTCGTCGACGAGCCCGGCCGCCCCTACGGGAAAGTTCGAATACGGCACATAGGCCTTCGTCATCGCTCGCTTCGCTTCGGCACGCAGCAGCTCCCAGGTGCCTTCGCTGAGATCCTCGGGGCAGACGGGGGTGGGTTCCTCGCTCCAGACCGGGTCGGTTGACTCGGGTGCGGAAGAGCGGGGTTCGGGGACAGTCATGGGGATACCTCTTCCATTGCGGTTGTGACTGTGGGGTATTCGAGGGGTCGTGCTGATTCGTCGCCGAGGCGGGACTCACTTCACGTAGGGCACACCTTCCGCGGCCGGCGGGCGGACCCGACCAACGAAGCCGGCGACGGCGAAGACGGTGACGATGTAGGGCAGCATGAGCAGCAGCTCGTTGGCCACCGGGGTGCCGATGGACTGCAGAGTGTTGCCGAGGCTCTTGGAGAAGCCGAACAGCAGCGCCGCGAACAGCGCACCCTTCGGGTTCCATTTGCCCAGGATCATCGCGGCCAGGGCGATGTAGCCCTGTCCTGCCGACATCTCCTTGCCGAACGCCAGTCCGGAGCCGACGGTGAAGAAGGCACCTCCCAGGCCGGCGATGGCGCCGGCGAGCAGAGTGTTGCGCACGCGGGTGAAGTTGACCTTGATGCCGACGGTGTCCGCGGCCTTCGGGTGCTCACCGACGGCCCGCATCCGCAGACCCCACTTCGAGCGGAAGACGAAAATCTGCAGGGCGATGACGACGACGTACATGATGTAGACGAGGATGTTCTGGTCGAACAGCACTCGTCCGAGCACCGGAATGTCCGCAAGCAGCGGAATCGGCAGATTCGGCAGCTTCTGGCGGGAGTTCCACAGTTCCGGATCCTGGGTGAGAACCGTCGAGTAGAGGAAGCTCGTGACGCCGACGACGAGGACGTTGAGGACGACGCCGATGATGATCTGGTTGACCCAGTACTTCACCGCGAAGAAGGTGAGCACCACGGCGACCAGGGCACCGGCGATGGGAGCGGCGAGCAGACCCGCGTACGGGTTCTTCACCACGGAGGCGACGACCGCGGCGAGGAACGCACCGGCCAGCAGTTGGCCTTCGATGGCGATGTTGATGATGCCCGAACGCTCTCCCACGAGACCGCACATGGCGCCGAAGATCAGCGGCACGGACAGCGCCAGGGCACCGGCGAGCAGCGTGGTCAGCGGGATCACGCCACCGGATCCGCCGCCGGCCCACGCGAGGAAGGACAGCACGAAGATCACGCCGAAGAGCATCGGGAACCAGGAGCCGAGGTCGATGCGCTTGACCGACACATAGATCGACACGGCGGCCATGATGACGAGGATGATGCCCAGCGTCAGACCTGCCGCGGTCGAGGACACGGCGAAGTCCGGGATGGCGAAGAAGTCTCCGCCGGTGGCCACTCGGAAGGTCGTGTCGCCGTCACGGCCGATGAGGCCGAAGAAGATGAGTGAGACGAGGGCGAGGATCGTATAGACGATCGGGAACTTCCAGGCGATCGGCGCAAGCGCTTTCACCTGGGTCGAAGGTGTTCTATCCACGGTCTGAGCAGTCATCTCAGTCCTCCTTCCGCTTGAGCACCGGTGTGGGCAACCGGAAGATCGACCTCACCAGAGGCGGGGCCGCGATGAGCAGCACGATGACGGACTGGACGACGAGCACGATGTCGATCGGCGTTCCCGTCTGGGACTGCATGAGGTAGCCGCCGGCTTTGAACGCACCGAAGAGCAGACCGGCGAGGAATGTGCCCAGCGGCTTCGACCGTCCCAGCAGGGCCACGGTGATCGCGTCGAAGCCGATCGATCCGCTGATGCCGCCGGTGAGTTTGAATTCGGTGCCGAGCACCTGAACGGCACCGCCGAGTCCGGCCAGGGCACCGGCGACGATCATGACGAGGATCGTCACCTTCGACACGGAGATGCCTGCGGTCC
This sequence comes from Brevibacterium sp. LAARM3_SD1, assembly GCF_057364765.1. NCBI lineage: Bacteria > Bacillati > Actinomycetota > Actinomycetes > Micrococcales > Brevibacteriaceae > Brevibacterium > Brevibacterium sp. LAARM3_SD1. Next base: position 4,446 of record NZ_JBNFOL010000030.1, read on the forward strand.
GGGCCGCGTGCGGATTCGCGCCGACGGCCTTGAACTCAAAGCCGACGGTCGAGCGTTCGAGCAGCCACCACACGAAGATCGTGGCGAGGATGGCGATGATGAAGCCGAAATGCAGGCGGAACGGCGGCGGCAGGAGCAGGAACATCTGCGCGGAGTCGTCGACGACGCGTGACTGCGGGTTCGCCGACGTCGTGTGCGTGAACCAGTTCTCCTTGAGCAGGTAGCCCAGCGCATACCCGGCGATCGAGTTGAGCATGATCGTCACGATCACCTCGTTGGCGCCGGTGCGCGCCTTGAGGACACCGGCGATTCCGGCCCAGATCGCACCGCCGATGATGCCGCCGATCGCAGCCACGAGCATGTGGACGACGGGAGGCAGCGGCAGCGCATAGCCGAGAAAACCGGCGATGGTCGCACCGAGGATGACCTGGCCCTGTCCGCCGATGTTGAACAGACCGCAGCGGAAGGCCAGAGCGATGCCGAGACCGGTGAGGATGAGCGGTGTGCCCGAGACCATCGACTCGGTCAGGGGGCGGATGGCACGTTCGGTCGTGCGGGCTTCCCAGTCGAAGACCGCGCCGCGGAACAGCGCCGAATAGGCGTTTCCGACGGTTTGGAAGAGGGCGGAGAAGAACTCGCCGGGGGCGGCGAAGAAATTCTCGGCGGCCGCAACGACCTCGGCATTCGACACGGCGATGAGGACACCGCCGAGGAGGAGTGCGAGCACGATCGCCAACAGCGAGACGAGCCACGAACCCGACATGATCTGCTGCAGCAGCGTCTGTTCCTTGCCGTCCTCGGCCTCGGACTCCGGCGGCGGTGCCGCCGCGGGAGCCGCCGGTGAGATATCAGTCGTCATTTGGTCTCCTCCGCCGAGGTGGTGGCTGAGTCGTCGTCCGCGGAGCCCGCCGAGGTGGCGGCCGGTTCCGCATCGTCTGCAGGGTTCGCGGCGTCATCGGTGCTCGTGCTGCCGGCCGTTGCTTCGAGGGCTTCGTCGGCGGGAACGCCGGCCATCATCAGGCCCAGTGCCTCACGGGAGGTCTCGGGTCCGACGATGCCGACGATGCGTCCGGCGTACATCACGGCGATGCGATCGGCGAGTCCGTAGACCTCGTCGAGTTCGGTCGAGACGATGATGCAGGGGGTGCCGGCATCGCGTTCGGCGATGACGCGCTTGTGCACGAATTCGATCGATCCGACGTCGAGGCCGCGAGTGGGCTGGCTGGCGATGAACAGTCGCAGCTGTCGACCGAGCTCGCGGGAGAGCACCACCTTCTGCTGGTTTCCGCCGGACAGCGTCGAGATCGGATCGGAGACGCTGCCGAGCCGGATGTCGAATTCCTCGACCTTCTTCTTCGCCTCTTCGTTGATGACCTTCGACCGCATATTCAGTCCCTTGGCATAGGGCTCACGGTCGTAGACGTCGAGGATCATGTTCTCGCGGATCGCGAATTCCGCGATGATGCCGTCGGTCGAACGATCTTCGGGAACGAAGCCGATGCCGGCACCGAGGCGGTCCTTGACCGAGCTCCCGACGAGCTTCTTCCCGTCGAGAGTGATCGTACCCAGACGCGGTTCGGTCAGGCCGATGATCGTCTCTGCCAGTTCCGTCTGCCCGTTGCCCTGGACGCCGGCGACAGCGAGGATCTCACCACGGCGGACGTCGAAGGACACATCGTCGACGACGACGTTCTCGGCCTTGTCGACGACGGTGAGTCCGCGAACCTGGAAGGTGGCATCTCCCGGATCGGCGGCTTCCTTCTCGGTCGTCAGCGACACGGCACGGCCGACCATCTGGCTGGCCAGTTCGGTCTCGGTCGATTCGGGAGAGGCCTCGCCGACGATCTTGCCGCGGCGGATGACCGTGATCGCGTCGGCGATCGCGCGGACCTCACGGAGTTTGTGGGTGATGAACACGATCGATGTGCCCTGCTCCTTGAGCTGGCGCATGATCGAGATGAGTTCGTCGGTCTCCTGCGGAGTCAGCACGGCCGTCGGCTCGTCGAGGATGAGGATCTTGGCATCCCGGGACAGAGCCTTGATGATCTCCACACGCTGCTGTGCGCCGACCGGCAGATCCTCGATGAGGGCGTCGGGATCGATGTTGAAGTTGAAGCGCGAAGAGATCTCCTTGACCTTCTTCCGCGCCTCGTTGATGTCGAGGAGCCCGAGGCTCTTCGTCGGTTCGTAGCCCAGCGCCACGGATTCGGCGACGGTGAACACGGGCACGAGCATGAAGTGCTGGTGGACCATGCCGATTCCCGCGCCACGGCATCGCCGGGGCCGGAGAACTTCACCAGCTTGTCGTCGATGAGGATCTCTCCCCCATCGGCATCGTAGAGTCCGTAGAGGACATTCATCATGGTGGATTTGCCGGCGCCGTTCTCACCCAGCAGAGCGTGGATCTCGCCCGGCTCGATGGTGAGATCGATGTGGTCGTTCGCCACGAACGATCCGAACACCTTGGTCATCCCGCGAAGCTCGAGTTTCACTGCTTCCGGTTCTCCTCACAAACTTGAAAACTGCAGGGCCGACAATGTCCGGCCCTGCAGTTTAACCGACGAGCTTACTTCGGTGTGCTCTCCGACTCGACGACGAGGCTGCCGTCGATGATCTGCTTCTTGAGCTCTTCGACTTCCTTCTTCACGTCTTCGGGAACTTCCTTGTCGAGGTCGTGGTAGGGAGCGATGCCCACGCCTTCGTTTTCGAGGGTGCCGACGTAGGGTTCGTTGGTGAACTTGTCCTCCGTGCCTTCCTTGACGGTGTCCTCGACTGCGTTGGCGATCTGCTTGACCACCGAGGTGAGCATGATGTCGCCGTATTCGGTCGACTCGTAGCCGTCGGAGTCGACCCACACGAGCTTGACGTCGCCGGCTTCCTTCGCCGCAGCGGCGGCACCGAGGCCGACGGGTCCGGCGACCGGCATGATGACGTCGGCACCCTGCGAGATCATCTGCTTGGTCAGTTCCTGACCCTGTCCCTGGTTCTCGAAGTCACCGGAGAACGATCCGTCCTGCTTCTCCTTGTTCCAGCCGAGCAGCTTGACGTCCTTCTTCTTGTCTTCGTTGAACTTCTTCACACCATCGGAGAAGCCGTCCATGAAGATCGTCACCGACGGAATCTGGACGCCGCCGAAGGTGCCGACCTTGCCGGACTTCGAGGTCGCGGCCGCAACATAGCCGGCGAGGTAGGCGGCCTCTGCGGTGTTGAAGACGACGGGCTTCGCATTCTCGAGCGTCACCGGCTTGCCGTCGGCGTCGGAGAAGCCCGAGTCGATGAGGGCGAAGTTGAGGTCCGGGTTCGCCTCGGCGGCTTCCTGGATCGTGTCCTCGAGGAGGAATCCGACACCGAAGGTGAGGTTGCAGCCCTGCTGGACCATGTTGTCGACGTTCGGCCCGAAGTCGGCGTCGCCCTGGGACTCGGCGAGGCTCTCCTCGATGCCGAGGTTCTTCTTCGCGTTGTCCAGGCCCTCGCGGCTCGACTGGTTGAACGACTGGTCGTCCCAGCCGCCGGAGTCGGAGACCATGCAGGCGAGGTAGTCCGAGCCGGATTCGCCGCCTTCGCCGGAACCGCAGGCGGAGAGGACGAGGGCGGAGGCGGCGATCATCGACACCGCGGAAGCGAGCTTCTTCACGTTTTCTCTTTTCTGATTCAGACAGCGCACACGGATGAGGGCCCTGTCTGCCCTTACCGAAAATGTGAAACCACTGGACGAACTGTCATATTTTGATGAGTTTCGGTCAGTCTAATGCACTGAACTCGTTTCAGCGGCTCCGATAACACTTCAATCACGCACACCGATATGAAAAAGAAATACTCCGTCATCCACGACCGTTTTCGGTCCAGAATGCGAACGCGAAAGCCCTCGACTTTGAGACAGTCAGCCGACGAGTGCAGTGAGTCGACCGACGTGTCGGCAGACGCCCGGCAGGCACACGAGTCCGCCCGTCGTGAACTAGGCTAGAGAGTCCTATGGCACATCTCCTCGGGGCAGAAGCCCTCCACCTCGAATACCCCACGCGCGTCGTCTTCGACTCCGTCACCCTCGGCGTCGAGTCCGGCGACATGATCGGCATCGTCGGCCGCAACGGCGACGGCAAATCGAGCCTGCTCGGCATGCTCGCCGGCACCATCGAACCCGATTCCGGACGGGTGACCTACCGCGGTGGTCTGCGCTTAGGGATGCTCGGACAGCGTGATGACCTCGATGACGAGGCCACGGTCGGCTTCTCCGTCGTCGGCGATGCCGCCGATCACGAATGGGCTGCAGATCCGCAGGCCCGAGACATCATCTCCGGTCTCATCGCCGATCTCGATTGGGATGCGCAGATCTCCTCACTCTCCGGCGGTCAGCGCCGCCGAGTGGCCCTGGCGGCTCTGCTCATCGGCGATTGGGACATGCTCATCCTCGATGAGCCGACGAACCACCTCGACGTCGACGGCATCGCATGGTTGGCGAAGCATATTCGCGCCCGCTGGCCGAAGAACTCCGGCGCCCTGCTGCTGGTCACCCACGACCGGTGGTTCCTCGACGAAGTCTGCACGAAGACCTGGGAGGTCCACGACCGCATCGTCGAACCCTTCGAAGGCGGTTATGCCGCCTATGTCCTCCAGCGGGTCGAACGCGACCGGATCGCCGCCGCCACCGAGGCGAAGCGACAGAATCTCATGCGCAAGGAACTCGCGTGGCTGCGGCGCGGTGCACCCGCCCGAACGTCGAAGCCGAAGTTCCGCATCGAAGCGGCCAATCAGCTCATCGCCGATGTGCCCGAGGTGCGCAATCCGATCGAATTGAAGAAGATGGCCACGGCCCGTCTGGGCAAGGACGTCGTCGACCTGCTCGACGTGTCCAAGCACTTCGGCCAGACCACGATCCTCGAGGATGTCACGTGGCGCATCGGTCCCGGTGAGCGCACCGGGATCCTCGGCCCCAACGGTGCCGGGAAGTCGACCCTGCTCGGCCTGGTCTCAGGGGAGATCGAACCCGATGCCGGTCGGGTCAAGCGCGGCAAGACAGTGCAGATCGGAGTGCTCGATCAGCAGTTCAAGGATCTGGCCCGAATCGCCGATGCGCGAGTACGTGAGGTTCTGGCCGAGTCGAAGACCTCATTCAACATCGAGGGCAAGGACTTCACTCCGGCTCAGCTGCTCGAACGCCTCGGCTTCGCAAAGGAACATCTGTCTGCCCGGGTCAAGGAACTCTCCGGTGGACAGAAGCGCCGGCTCCAGCTTCTGATGCTGCTCATGGCCGAACCCAATGTCATCATCCTCGACGAGCCGACGAATGACGTCGACTCGGACATGCTCGCGGCGATGGAGGATCTGCTCGATTCCTGGCCGGGCACTCTCATCGTCGTCTCCCACGACCGGTACCTGTTGGAGCGCGTCACCGATCAGCAGTACGCGATCCTCGACAACGGTCTGCGGCATGTTCCCGGCGGCGTCGAAGAGTACCTGCGGCTGCGCGCCGAACAGGAACGCCGAGGCTCTGCCGGTTCGAATAAGACCGCCGGTTCGAACGGGGCCACGGCGGGAGCCGGCGGGAACGATTCCGGTGGGGCCGCCTCGGCGAGCGAGGGATCGGAAACGGCCGCGAAGCTCACCGGCGCGGAAGCCCGCGCGGCGAAGAAGGAAGTGTCCTCGATCGAGCGGCGGATGGAGAAGCTCAATTCTCAGATCGCGAAGAAGCACGAGGAGATGGCCGCCCACGACCAGACCGACTTCGAAGGACTGGCCACTCTCACGGCCGCGATCCGTGAGTACCAGGACGAACTCGACGAACTCGAGATGCGCTGGCTCGAAGCGTCCGAGGCACTCGAAGCCTGAGCTTTCGAGGCCCGAGCGCTCGCGACCTGAACGTTCGGGGCCTTCACTAGAGGCCACCGGCGACACAGCCGGAAGGAATCGAGGAGAAGACGATGATCGACGAAGCGAAGATGCGGAGACTGCTCGAGGAGGAGCGGGAGGATGCGCAGGCGCTCATCGCCCGCCTGACCCAGGGCATCGATGACGTCTCGGCCGCCCGCGAGGGTGACAACAGCGACGACGAACATGATCCGGAGGGCGCGACGCTCGCCTTCGAACGCTCGCAGGCCGCGACCCTGCTCGAACAGTCCGAGAATCGACTCACAGAGATCGCCGAGGCGCTCGACCGCCTCGCCGCGGGAACGTTCGGAACCTGCATCGACTGCGGCAAGCCCATCGCCGAGGCGCGACTGGAAGCTCGCCCCTACGCGGCGAAATGCGTGGACTGCGCCGCCCGCAGCTAGGCATCCACAAATCCACAACCCCGTTCGCACGCGCGAGTACACGGCCCTACGGGAGCGTCCGGCCGCCTCGGCGAAGCTGTGATCTTTCCCCTTATACGGCCGGGTACGGTAGTGTATCGGCGTGTCAACACGGAACTATCGCATCGACCGCGCCAAAGGAATACTCATCTTCCTGGTGGTTCTGGGCCACCTTCTCGCTCGGACCTCTCCGTGGGAGTCGCCCATCCTGGGCGCGCCGATGTACTTCATCTACATGTTCCACATGCCGGCGTTCGTCTTCCTCGCCGGCATCACGGCGAAGTCGAACAAACTGGCCGAGCGGGTTCTGACCTACTTCGTTCTGCTGGCCACGGTGCTGCCGCTCATGTGGGGGTGGATGTGGCTCTTCGGGCTCAATCCCGACTACGACTTCCTCCGACCCTTCTGGTACACGTGGTTCCTGCTGTCGATGGCGTGGTGGATGATCACGGTCCCCTTCATCGAGCGCTTCCCGCGCACGATGCTCGTCGCCTCGCTCGTCGCCGGGCTCTTCGGCGGAATACTGCCGATCCTCGACACCGAACTCTCCGCTGCTCGGACGCTGGCGTTCTGGCCGTTCTTCGTCATCGGCAAGCTCTACGGCAAGCAGATCATCGGCTGGGCGGGCAGTCTTGCGATCTGGCAGAAGCTCTGCCTCAGCGCCGCTGCCCTCGGCGCCGTCGGATACTTCTATCTCGACGAAGTCGATCACAACTGGCTCTACGGCAGCCTCAACTTCGCCCACTTCGCCGTCAGCGTTCCCGAAGGCGTGGGACTGCGACTCATCGTCGACATCGGAGCGGTGCTGCTGACACTGGCCCTTCTGTCCTGGTTGGGCAATACCAAGGACACGCTCGCGAAGATCGGCAAGAACAGCCTCGCTGTCTACATCCTCCACGGTTTCGTCGTCCGCGCCCTGCAACCCGTCCTCGACGACAGCCGCAACGTCCTCCACGACGCCGTCGTCCTCCTCATCTGTGTGGCCCTGGCCGTGGCGTGGACGGGCCTGCTGGCCTGGTCGCCCTTCGAACGCGCCCTGCGCTGGTGGTCCTCGACCGTCACGGGCCTCCTGCTCAAACCGTTCCCGTTCCTGCGACCGGAGGATTCCGACCGTCGCAGCGGGCGTGGTCGTCGTGGGGACGTCGACGCCCATGCCGCCTACCCCGGCGACACTCATCATCCCGGCAACGCCTATAGCGAAGGCGACGGACCGGACCGGCAGGGCCTCGGCCTGCAGCCGCTGCCCGGTGTCGGCTACCAACACTCTCCCGGCTACGAACAGCAGCCCGGTCAGCAGCAGTCCTTCGCCTCCCCCGCCCCTGCCACGGGCGACCCGTTCCCACTGCCCGGTTCGCACGAGGTTCCGCAGAACAACGCCACCTATGAACCGACTCAGGAAGTTCCCGCCGGTGCCGCCCAACGGGCGGTGCGCTACCGCCGGCTGCCGGTGTACCTCAGCGGCGACGACCACTGACGGTCGGGCCGCCTCGGCGGACCCTGTCACCTACCGGAACCCTGCGTTGCTTGCTCTTCGTCGGGCCGCCTCGGCGAGGGTCGTGTCATTTCATGGCGATCGGCGTCGTTTTATGTCGATGTGACGCTCCTCGCTCCCCCGTTTGATGGTGTGATACCGGAGTTCGGGCCGCTCGCCCGGGCTCGACCACATCATCGAATCGGAGAGCATCCATGACCGCGACCAACGCCCTGACCCAACGCCTCGACGCCGGCCCCGTGATCTGCGCGGAAGGTTTCCTGTTCGAGCTCGAGAAGCGCGGATATCTGTCCGCCGGCGAGTTCGTCCCCGAGGTGGCCCTCGAATTCCCCGACGCCCTGCGTTCCCTCCACGTCGACTTCCAGCGGGCCGGTTCCGACATCGTCGAGGCCTTCACCTACAACGGACACCGTGAGAAGATGCGCGTGATCGGCAAGGAGGACCTGCTCGAGCCGCTTAACCGCGCCGCTCTGCAGATCGCCCGGTCCGTCGCCGACGCCAAGCCCGGGAACTTCATGGCCGGCAACATCTCGAACTCGAACATCTGGGACCCCGCCGATGAGTCCAAGCAGGCCGAAGTGCGGGCTATGTTCGCCGAGATGGTCGCCTGGGCGGTCGAGGAAGGCGCCGACCTCATCATCGGCGAGACCTTCTACTTCGCCGGTGAGGCCATCGCGGCGGCCGAGATCGCCAAGGCCAGCGGCCTGCCCGTCGTCCTCACCCTCGCACCGATGGGCTTCCAGGAGATGGCCGACGGAGTCGGGATCGTCGAGACCGCGCAGCGCCTCGAACAGCTCGGCGTCGATGTCGTCGGCCTCAACTGCTTCCGCGGACCGGCAACGATGCTGCCGTGGCTGAAGGAGATCCGCGCGGCCGTGTCCTGTCACGTCGGCGCCCTGCCGATCCCCTACCGCACCACGGAGAACGAGCCGACGTTCTTCAACCTCTCCGACCCCCGCGCCGAGGTGGCCTCCCCGCACGGACGCACGTTCCCCACCGCTCTCGATCCCCTGCAGACCAACCGCTACGAGATCGGTGCGTTCGCCAAGGAGGCCTTCGACCTGGGCGTCAACTACATCGGCGTGTGCTGCGGCGCGACCCCGATGCACATCCGCGAAGTCGCCGAGGCGGTCGGGCTGACGACCGATGCCAGCCGGTTCTCCGAGAACATGGCCAACCACTTCATGTACGGCAGCAACGAACGGCTCGCCGACAACGTCGTCGCCCTCGGAGACACCGCCTGAGTCGAGCCGAGAAGACGGTGCGCGGCTGTTCGCGCACGCCTCGGGAAAGGTCTAGGGACCGCGAGGCACGAGCTGGTCGCCGACAGTGTGCATTGTTGGGTCGATCCGCGGTGTTCTGACCTCGAAAACCACCGTGGATCGACCCAACAATTCAGGCACAAGCGCCGCGCGAGGCCGATCAGCACCTGCAGTGTCTGGTTTCGAAATGTGACCGCAGCCGACTTTCGTGTCCAGGGACGGGTGAGATTCGGCAGCAGCTCGTGATACAGGTCCACTCCGCGTCAGAGCTGAGCATCCCGCACCGGTAGTGCCGAAACATACAGTCAGCGCCATAACCCCTCGTTGCAACGGGAGGTTATGGCGCCGACTGTATGTTGCGCGACTACGCGGAGGCGAAGACGCTAGCGGTGAGGGATGCTCACCGACCGCGCTTGGGCGCTCAGGCTTCGGCGGTGACGCCGATCGAGTCGAGAGCAGCTTCGAGGCGCGAGATCGTGCCGTCGATATCGCCGAGCTTGTCGAGACCGAACAGGCCGATGCGGAAGCTCGAGAAGTCCTCGGGCTCATCGCACTGCAGCGGCACTCCGGCTGCGATCTGCACGCCGACTTCCTTGAAGCTGGCGCCGGTGGCGAGCTTCGGGTTGTCGGTGTGGACGACGACAACGCTCGGCGAGGCGAACTCGTCCGACGCCACCGAAGGCAGTCCGCGTTCGGCGAAGACGGTGCGCACCCGCTCACCGAGTTCGGCCTGCGCAGCGGCGAGCTTGTCGAAGCCGCGCTCCTCGCTCTCGGCCATGAGCTTGGCATTGTGCGCCAAGGCATCGGTGGGCATCGTCGCGTGGTACGGCGCACGGCCGGCTTCGTATTCGTCGGCGATGAACAGCCACTTCTTCAGGTCCATCGCGAAGCTCGTCGAGGTGGATGCCTCGACGGCGGCACGGCCGGCCTTGCTGAGCATGACGTAGCCGGCGCACGGCGATCCGCTCCACCCCTTCTGCGGGGCGGAGATGAGCACATCGACACCGAGGTCGGTCATCGACGCCCACACCGCGCCCGAGGCGATGCAGTCGAGAACGAAGATTCCGCCGACCGAGTGCACGGCCTCGGCAACCTGGCGAACGTAGTCATCGGGCAGGAGCATCCCCGAGGCGGTCTCGACGTGGGGAGCGAACACGACAGCGGGCTTCTCGCGCTCGATGGCGGCGACCACCTCGGCGATGGGGGCCGGCGACCACGGCGACTGGTGCCCGGCACTGTCCGGGGAGGCCTTGAGCACGGTCGTCTCCGAGGCGATGGCTCCGGCGTCGAGGATCTGCGACCAGCGGAAGGAGAACAGACCGTTGCGCACGATCAGCGCCTTCTTGCCGGTGGCGACCTGACGGGCAACGGATTCCATGGCGTAGCTGCCGCCGCCGGGGACGATGGCAGCGGAATCGGCGTCGTAGGCCGAGCGCAGGATCCGGTTGATCTCCTGCATCACGGACACGAACCGCTGCGACATGTGGTTGAGCGATCGGTCGGTGAAGACCACCGAGTATTCGAGCAGTCCGTCTGGGTCAACATCTTCGTGTGGCAAAGTCATGGCTCTAACATATCGACAGTCCGCCATCCGGGCCACCAGAGTCGATCAGTGAGACCGCGGCGACCGTCGCCGAGGCGGCAGAACGTCGGTGTCGACCTGCACCGAGGCGGCCCCGTCGTACCGGTCGACCCTCACCGAGGCGGCCCCGCCGTTCAGACCTCGACTTCGCTGCGATCGCCGGACCACAGAGTGTGGAAGGTCCCGGGACGGTCGGTGCGCGCATAGGTGTGCGAACCGAAGCGGTCACGCTGCGCCTGGATGAGAGCGGCACTGCCCGCCTCGGTGCGCAGACCGTCGAAGTAGGACAGCGTCGAGGACAGTCCCGGCACGGCGATTCCGTGACCGATGGCCCGGACGACCGTCGAGCGCAGGGATTCCTGGCAGCGGTCGCCGACCGCGCGGACGAAGTCGGCGGCGAGCAGGTTCTCCGGCGGAGTCGGGACGTCGAAGGCCGCGACGATGCGATCGAGCAGGCGGGCCCGGATGATGCAGCCGGCCCGCCAGATTCCGGCGAGTGCCCCGAGATCGATGTCCCAGTCGTTCTCGCGGGCGCCGACGGCGATCTCGTGGAAGCCCTGGACGTAGGCCATGACCTTGCCGAGCAGCAGGGCCTTGCCGATCTCGTCGATGCGGGCCGCACGATCGTCCGCAGACAGTGAAGACGGCTCGGCGCCTGGCCGGGGACCGGCCAGGTTGAGTCCCTCGGCGCGCAGATCGACGGCCGATGACAGCGAACGGGAGAAGACCGCCTCGGCGATGGTGGGCACCGGGACCCCAAGGTCCAGACCGACCTGCGCCGTCCATGCACCCGTGCCCTTGGCCTTCGCGGCGTCGGCGACGATGTCGACGAAGGGTCGACCGGTCGCCTCATCGACATGGGCGAGGACGTCGGCGGTGATCTCGATGAGGTAGGACTCGAGCTCTCCGGTGTTCCAGTCGGCGTAGACCTCAGCAATTTCGGCGGGCGTCATCCCCAGGTCGTCGCGCAGGAGCGTGAAGGCCTCGCTGATGAGCTGCATATCGGCGTATTCGATGCCGTTGTGGACCATCTTGACGAAGTGCCCGGCTCCGTCGGTGCCGATGTGATCGACGCAGGCTTCGTCTCCGACCTTCGCGGCAATGGGTTCGAGCAGGGGACACAGGCGCTGCCACGCGGTCTCCGTTCCGCCGACCATGAGAGAGGGTCCGAGCAGAGCGCCGACCTCTCCCCCGGAGATGCCGACCCCGGCGAACTCGACGCCGGTGCCCTCGAGGCGGGCCCCGCGGGCGATCGTGTCCCGGAAGTGGGAGTTGCCGCCGTCGACGATGATGTCACCGGGAACGAACGCCTCGGCGAGATCGCCGATCGCCGCATCCGTGGCTCCTCCGGCATTGACCATGAGGATGGCCACCCGCGGTTCGGCGAGTTTCTCGGCCAGGTCGGCCGGATCGGCGGCGACGATGAACTCGGCTTCGGGGAAGTCAGCGGCCAGCCTCTGGGCGCGCTCGACGTCGCGGTCGTAGACGGCGACTCGGTGGCCCGACTGACGGGCGAGGTTGCGGGCCAGGTTCGACCCCATCACGCCGGTTCCGATCACCGCGACATCGGCCTTCATGAGCATTCCTCTTCCCTGTGATCAGCAGTGTTGACAGTCGCTTCCCACCAGCACTACGGTGCTATAAATCTGTTTTAATAACTGATTATAGATATTTCTTCATATTTTATCGAGAGGTTCGGTAATGGGTCACAGCCCTTTCCTTCCACCGCTCGTCATCATGGGTGTCTCGGGAACCGGCAAAACCGTCCTCGGCGCGCAAGTGGCGGATGCCCTCGACCGTCGGTTCGTCGACGCCGACGATCTGCACTCCGGTGAGAACAAAGCGAAGATGGGCTCCGGTGTACCGCTCACGGATGAGGATCGGGCACCCTGGCTCGACAGCGTCGCTATCGAAGCAGCCCGCACCCCAGCCCCGGTCATCGCCTGCTCCGCCCTCAAACGCTCCTACCGTGACCTGCTGCGCAGGTCCGCACCTTCGCTCGTCTTCATCCACCTCGACGGCCCCCGCGAGGTCATCGCCGACCATCTGGCCCGCCGCGACCACGAGTTCATGTCCCCGGATCTGCTCGACTCGCAGCTGGCCACACTCGAACCGCTCGCTGCCGAGGAGGCACATGCCACCGTCGACGTCGACCAGTCGATTCCCGATGTCCTGAATGCGATCCTCGAGTCCGTGAACCGGATGAGCCCATGATCGCCCCGTCCACCGTCCGCCCATCTACCTGACCTCAAGGAAGAGGAACAATGACCGAACTCGAATTGGCCTGGACTCTGTCGACTCCAGCCCTCCTGGGAATCGCAGCCGCTGCCATCGCCGTGCTGCTCCTGCTCATCATCAAGGCACGAGTCCATGCCTTCATCGCTCTCGTCATCGTCTCCGTGATCACGGCCCTGGCCGCGGGAATCATGCCCGGTGACCTCATCGACGTCCTCTACGACGGCTTCGGATCCACCCTGGCCAGCGTGGCCCTGCTCGTGGGACTCGGTGCGATGCTCGGACGGATGCTCGAACTCTCCGGCGGCGCCGAGGTGCTCACCGACGCTCTCATCCGTCTTTTCGGTGAGAAACGAGCACCCTTCGCCCTCGGTGTGACCTCTCTGCTCTTCGGCTTCCCGATCTTCTTCGATGCCGGGCTCGTCGTCATGCTGCCGATCATCTTCACGATCGCACGCCGCCTCGGCGGATCTCTGCTGCTCTACGCGATGCCTGCGGCCATGGCGTTCTCCGCCATGCACATCTTCGTGCCCCCGCACCCCGGCCCGGTCGCGGCCTCCGGACTGCTCGGCGCGAACGTCGGACTCGTCCTCATCTGCGGAATCATCATCGCCATCCCAGCCTGGTATCTCACCGGCTACCTGTTCGGACTCATCATCGGAAAGCGCATCGACGTCGCCGTCCCCACGGTGCTCTCGGCCGGAAAGGACGACTCGTACGCCGATTTCGCCTCACGTCCGAAACTCGGCCACGTCATCTTCCTCCTCGTCCTGCCGCTCGTGCTCATCTTCCTCAACACCGGACTGAACTTCGCTGGTGAGGCCGGGTGGGTCGATATCGAATCGGTGTTCATCAGCTCCCTGCGGCTGCTCGGCGAGACCCCGATCGCCCTGCTCATCACCGTCGTCATCGCCATGTGGCTGCTCGGGTGGAAGCAGAAGAAGGACCAGTCGCTCATCGAGACCGTCGTCGACTCAGCCCTCGGCCCGGTGTGCTCGATCATCCTCATCACCGGAGCCGGCGGAATGTTCGGCGGAGTGCTGCGCGCCAGCGGCATCGGCGATTCCCTCGCCGATTCACTGTCCGCCCTCGGCCTGCCCGTCATCGTCGCCGGCTTCGTCATCGCCGCGATCGTGCGCATCGCACAGGGTTCGGCCACCGTGGCGCTGACGACAGCGGCGGCGCTCGTCCAGCCCATCGTCGTCGGCAACCCGGATTTCTCGAGCCTGCAGGTCGTGGCGATCGTGCTGTCGCTGGCCGCCGGTTCGGTCTTCGCCAGCCACGTCAACGACTCCGGCTTCTGGCTCGTCTCCCGCTTCTTCGGCATGGACACGAAGACGACGCTGAAGACCTGGACAGTCGCCGAGACGCTGCTGGGCACCGTCGGATTCCTGCTCAGCCTCGCCCTCTACGGAGTCGTCAGCCTGTTCTGAGGCAGTTTCTCGGCCGCCCGGGTGCCGGGCGGCAAGGCGACAGGGTTTCCTGCCACTCGAGTGCTTCGGTCCTCAGCTCCCCTGATGCCGGGGTTCGTCGGCCCAGACGGTGCCCATCTCCGCATCGGCCTTGGCGACGATCTTCGCCATCGCCTCTCGGGCGCGCTCGGCGTCCTGTCCGCCGATGGCATCGGCGACGTCGAAATGCCATTGCAGGGCATCCGGGTGCGGGAACTTCGGCATCAGTCCCGCCCCCGTGCGGCCGGCGAGGATCTCACCGATGACGGTGTCGAAGGCGGCGAAGAGCTCGTTGCCTCCGGCGCCGAGCACTGCTCGGTGGAACGCCACATCGGCTTCGAGGAACGCTTCGACATCGCCCTGCCTGCCCGATGCCCGCATGCGGGCGGCCAGGCCCATGATCTCCTCGGCGGCTTCCGCCGGAGCATGTTGGGCGGCGAGCCCCGCAGCCTCGGGCTCGATGGCCACTCGCAGCTCGGTGAGCGACCGCAGCTGCCTCGCCGGAGCTTCAGTCATCCTCCAACGGATGACGAGCGGGTCGAGCAGCATCCATTCGCTCATGGCGAGCACGACGAGACCGACGCGACGGATCGGCTGCAGCATGCCGAGGGATTCGAGGACTCGGACGACCTCGCGCACCACCGACAGCGACACGTCATAGCGGGCCCGCAGATCCTCGGCCTTGATGATCGTCCCGGCGGCGAGCCGTCCGGCGACGATGTCCTGTCCGACCTGATCACGCAGCGTTTCGTGGAGGCTCCCGCGGTTCTCCGGGCCCGATTTCGGACTGGCGGCCGCCTCGGCGGGGGTGTGATTCTCCTCCCCCAAGATCAGCCGCCGTCCACGATATGTGCTCCGGGCGCGGGGCCGGTGGTGCGCAGCGCTTCGTTGACGCCTCGTGTGGCCTGCAGGAGCACGGCCAGATCGAGGGCGTGGTGGGCGTCGCGGGCAAGGAAGCCGAGCGTCGGCCCCGACCCGCTGAGCAGGGGCAGGACGGCGCCGGCGTCACGGCCGGCCTCCATCACCTCGGCGATTTCGGGCATGAACGACACGGCCGCCTCGGTGAGGTCGTTCGCCGCGGATTCCGCGAGCGCGTCCGGTTCGCCGGCGGCAAGCGCCTTGAGCACCTGATCGGGCACTGCCGCGGGGGCCGGGTCGGGGTTGAGTTCGTCGAAGCGGGCGTAGACGTCCGGAGTGGGCAGGGGCGACGCCGAGGTTGCCATCACCCAGTGGAAGGTTCCGCGGGTGAGCACGGGGCTCAGCTGTTCCCCGCGGCCCTGGCCGATGGCCGTTCCTCCGCGCAGGAGGAACGCGACGTCGGCTCCGACGGCGACCGCGCATTCGTGGACGATCGCCTCGTCGACGCCACCGATGAGGTGGGCGGCTCCGACGAGTGCGGCAGCCGCGTCGGCCGATCCCCCGCCCATTCCGCCGGCCACGGGCACCTGCTTGTCGATGACGATGTCGAGATCGCGCAGCACATCGACGTCACGGTCGCCTTCGAGCGCGGTGATGAGGAGGTCGACGGCGCGCCTGGCGAAGTTCGATTCGTCGCGCGGGACCGCGGCATCCGCATACCGCCCCTGAACGATGATCGATCGTGTCCCGCCCGGAATGAGGGTCAGGGTCTCGCCGAGGTTGAGCGCTTGGAACACCGTCGCGAGCTCGTGATATCCGTCGTTCGCCGCACCCACACCGAGGTGGATGTTGATCTTGCCCGGCGCCTGCACTCTCACCGGAGCCGGGATCGTCGCGCGCGGGTGAAGCGGGGTGGTCATGGTGAGGGGTCCTCGCTCGGCGCGGCCGGTGCGGTGGCGCCGCCGTCGACGGCAGCAAGGCGTTCGAAGTCGGCGACGGTGAGTGCCTCGCCGCGGGTCTTCGGGTCGATTCCAGCCGCTGTCAGCAGGTCCTCGGACTGCTGCGGGCTGCCGGCCCAGCCGGATAGGGCGGCGCGCAGGGTCTTGCGACGCTGGGCGAAAGCGGCGTCGATGAGGGTGAAGAGGCGGCTGCGGACAGTCGGGTCGCGGTCGGTGCGAGTGACGTCGATGCGGACGAGTCCGGAGTCGATGTTCGGGGCCGGCCAGAACACATTCTTGCCGATCTTGCCTGCCAGTTTCACGTCCCCGTACCACTGGGCTTTGACGCTGGGAACTCCGTAGGTGCGGGAGCCGGGAGCGGCAGCGAGGCGTTCGGCGACTTCGAGCTGGACCATGACGAGGACGGTCTTCAGGCTCGGGAAGGTCTCGAGGAAGTGCAGCAGCACGGGCACGGCCACGTTGTAGGGCAGGTTCGCCACAAGGGCATCGGGCTGGTTCCCGCCGGCTTCGGGTGCGGCAACCGCGGCTTCGGTGGTGTGCTCCAGGGCCGGAAGCGTCGTGACCCGCAGCGCATCGGCATTGACCAGCTGGAACGGCGCGTCGCTGCCGGCGAAGGTCTCGACCGTGCTCGGCAGCTTCTGCGCGAGCACCTCGTCGATCTCGACCGCGGTGACGGTATGACCGGCCTCGAGCAGACCGAGAGTGAGCGAACCGAGGCCCGGGCCGATCTCGACGACGTTCGAGTTCTCCTCGAGGCCTGCGGCGGTGACGATCGAGCGCACGGTATTGGGGTCGATGACGAAGTTCTGGCCCTTCTGCTTAGTCGGGCGCAGACCGATGTCAGCGGCTAATTCGCGGATATCGCGGGCGGTCAATAACGTCACAGCCAACAACTTACCGCACCGCTCGGCTCGCACAATCACCGCAGCCGCCCGGCGGTTCGGCGGGCTGCTGCGGTGAGGGCAGAGGGCGCGAACCCCGGCGAAGCGCGGACGGCGTGGGCACGGTTGCGGTGGGCCGCCTCGGCGAGGGGATCGCTCCACTGCGCAGACGATAGGGTGAAGCCATGGATCCGCAGACACTGACCGAACTGCTCGACGTCGCCGTCCTCGACCGGCTCGACCGCATCGACGACCTTGAAGGCGATGAGCTCGCACGGTCAACCGCACTGCGCAAAGAGGGCTTCTCCGCCGAGGTGACTGCAGCCCTGCTCACTCAGGCCCGGCTGCGGCAGGAGGCGGCAGCGAAGCTCGGACCCTTCGCGGAGGACATGCTCTTCACTCGCGACGGACTGGCCCAGGCCACGCGGCTGCCGGTCGCCGCTCATCATGCGCGTCGCCTCATCGGCGACGGGGCGGAGGGTGAGTCCTTCCGCATCGCCGACCTCGGGTGCGGCATCGGCGCGGACTCGGTCGCCTTCGCCGGAATGGGCGCGCAGGTCTCGGCTGTCGACGCCGACGAAGTCACCGCCGCCATCGCCGCCTTCAACCTCCGTCATCTGCCCGATGCCGCGGTCGAACACGCTCGCGCCGAGGATGTCGACCTGGTTGGATTCGATGCCCTCTGGTTCGATCCGGCCCGGCGGACCATCGGCAAGGCCGACAAACGCGGATCGACGTCCCGCATCACCGACCCCGAAGCCTTCTCCCCCTCTCTGTCGTGGGTGATCGAGAAGGCCAGCGCGGCGAAGGCGGCCGGAGTGAAGCTCGGCCCGGCACTCGACCACGACCTCGTCCCCGAGGACGCCGAAGCCCAGTGGGTCTCCCACAACGGCGAGGTCGTCGAGGTCTGCCTCTACTTCGGTGCCGCCAGGCAGCGCCCCGGCCGCGGCGCCCTCGTCATGGGCGAACGCACCCTCCTCGTCCACGAGGACAACTTACCCGACGAGGACGAGGCGGACATCGGGGAGCTTGGGAAGTATCTGCTCGAGCCCGATGGTGCGATCGTGCGCGCCGGACTCGTTGCCGCTTTGTGCGCACCGCTGCAGGCGCGCCGGCTGCACCCGAAGATCGCCTATCTCACCACCGACGTCGAACCGAGCGGCCCGGCATCGGCAGGAGTCACCGCCTATGAGGTGATCGACGTTCTGCCCGCGAAGGTTCCGAGCCTGCGCAAGGAGCTCGTCTCCCGCGGAATCGGTTCGGTCGTGATCAAGAAGCGCGGTGCCGACATCGTTCCCGACCAGGTCCGCCGCCAACTCAAACTGCCCAAGGGCGACAAAGCCACGCTCGTGTTCACTCGCCTCGGCGAGAAGCACGTCGTCCTGCTCACCCAACCGGTGTGAGCCTGTTGCAACCTGTGTGACCCCGTCCCGACCGATGCGACCCCGTCCCTGGATCCCGTCCAGACGGTGTGACCCTATACAAGAAGGAGATCGAATTGACCCGCTCCGACGTTCTCATCAGCGCCGATGAACTGCTTACCCGCATGGCCGATTCCCCGGCGCCGAGGCTGCTCGACGTCCGCTGGACCCTGCCGAAGCCCGATGGCCGCGAGGACTTCGCCGCAGGACACATCCCCGGTGCCCTCTACGTCGACCTCGACACCGAGCTCGCCGACCACGGCAGCACCGACCCGACGGCCGGCCGGCACCCGCTGCCGAGCCCCGAAGCCTTCCAAGAGACTGTGCGCTCCTGGGGCATCGATGCCGACACCGAGGTCGTGGTCTACGACGACAATTCCGCCCTCGGCGCGGCCCGTGCCTGGTGGCTGCTGCGATGGGCCGGGTTGAGCGCCCGCGTCCTCGACGGCGGACTCGCCGCGTTCCGTGACGCCGGCGGGACGCTCGAGACAGGACCCACCCCCGAAGTCAGACCCAGTTCATTGGAGATCAGCCCAGGGAAGCTGCCCGTCATCGACGCCGAGGCGGCGGCCGACTTCGACGGAGTCCTGCTCGATGCCCGCGCCGGTGAGCGCTTCCGTGGAGAGACCGAGCCGCTCGATCCGCAGGCCGGACACATTCCCGGGGCGAAGAATGCCCCGGCCACGGACAACGTCCCGCGGGACGTTCCTGCCCGAGGCTCTTCTGCGGGAACGCTTCGAGGAGCTGGGCGCCCTCGACGGGCCGGTAGGCGTGTACTGCGGTTCGGGCGTCACCGCCTGTCACAATGCCCTGGCGCTGGCGACCCTAGGCATCGAGCCCAGTCTCTACCCCGCGAGCTGGTCCGGATGGTCATCCGATCCCAGCCGACCTGTCGAGACCGGAGCCTAACGCTCAGTCACCACCACGCGCGATCCCGCGCCGTCGGCATTCTTGGGTCGATCCACGGTGGTTTGGGCGTGAAGAACGCCGCGGATCGACCCAAGAATTGCACTCCACGATTGACACGTCGATTGTCACGAAACGTTATTCAGGACCGGGAGTGCGCGCTGAATCACAGACATTCTCAGACTCCGTGACGTCGCTTCCAATGCCATTCTCACGGCACGCAACACTCTGACCTGGGATTATGCTCGATAATCTGCCCGAGAATCCGTTTGTAACAAAAACGTGACAGAAGATCACGAATTCGTTACAGTGGAGGACATCGTCATACTCAGACAGGCAACGAGAGGAAATCGTGGCATCTAAGCAGCACGGCCGCCGCGCCGCGAACGCCAAGGCCAAAACACCACTGACCGAGCTGAGCGAACTGCTCGCAACGAACTCCGGCGCATTCGGCCGCCGTGCCGCAGTCGTCGCCGCCAGCGGCGGACTGCTCACCGCAGCGATCATGCCCGCCGCAGGGCAGGGAACCGACGACGAGGCGAAAGTCGCAGCCGAGTCCGAGAAGCAGGCTCCCGTCGAGTTCAAGAACCAGACGCCGAACATCGATGCCGGCGGTTCTTCGAAGAAGGGTGATCAGGATTCCTCGGTCACCGTCGACACGGACGTGGTCACGGCCGAGGCCGCCCCTAAGCCGAAGCCCAAGCCGAAACCGAAGCCTGAGCCGAAGGAAGAGCCGGAGGAGACCGTCGCAGAGCCGGCGCCTGCCGAGGAGCCGAAGGAAGAGCCGAGCGAGAACTCCGACGACGATTCCGCCGGCACCGGCGATGAGGGCTCCGATTCGGGCGACGACAAGAGCAAGGACGACGGCGCGGACTCGGGCTCCGGAGACGTCAAGGTCCCGGACGGATCGAAGGCCGAGCAGGTCATCGCCATCGCGAAGCAGTACGTCGGAACGCCCTACGTGATGGGTGGGACTTCACCCAGCGGCTGGGACTGCTCCGGCTACACCTCATTCGTCTACGGCAAGGTCGGCGTGGACCTGCCGCGCACGTCGTCGGCACAGAAGGGCGCCGGACAGGTCGTCTCGGCCTCCGAGGCGAAGGCCGGAGATATCATCTGGTCACCGGGCCACATCGGCATCTACGCAGGCGACGGCATGATGTACGACGCTGGCAACTCTTCGGTGGACACCAGCTACCGCAGCGTCGATTGGATGACCCAGCAGGGCGCCCAGTACATCCGCGTGCTCTGATCTCCACCCAGGACTGAATACATAAGGAATCCCCTCGCCGGCACTGCGCCGACGAGGGGTTTTCTCGTCTCCGAATCCCTGGAACTGCTGAGCCTCTCACCGAGGAGCCAGAGAAGCGAGTTCCGGACGATGTGTGCGGGATTCCCAGTTGTCTTCCGGCATGCATCGTCCGGAAGTCGCAGAGCCGGCCGTGATCACCCGCAGTCGGGAGCTTTGTCGCTGCCGTCGTATTCGGCAGGCAACTGCCCGGCCGCTTCGAGGTCGCCCTTCAACCACTTCGCCACGGCTCGCAGCGCGTAGGGGTTCGAATCATACGCGGTCACCGCGGATTTCGCCGAGGTGCTGCGCATCGTCCACGGAGCAGCGGTGCCCACAGCCACCTCGGCGGAGGTCGACGGGCTCAGGCTCACGGAGGTTCCGCCGGATCCGACGGTGAGGTCCTCGGCTTCGGCCGCTTCCTTCAGCGCCGCCTTCTCCTTGTCACTGCCGCCGACGATCGAGATCGAGTCCGTACCCGCGAAGGAGCATTTGCCCTTGAGCACGGTGAGGGACTTGTCAGCGACCTTCGTGAGGACCTTCTTCGGATCCTTGGCGTCCGAGTCACCGGCCTGCACGCTCTTCTGCGCCTCGGCGGTGGCCAGCTGCGCGGCGACGACGCGCTCGGACTTCTCGACGAGGTCCTTCTTCTTCAGCGTCCCGTCCCCCATCGCCTTGACGATCGCCTTCTGTGCCGCACCGGAATCCGGGGGCATGAGCGCGATATCGGCTCCGGCGGCGAGCGCCTTGACGGTCTCTCCGCCGTTCAGGTTCTGCGGCACGGCTTTCATGTTCAGCGCATCCGTGGCGATGACGCCGTCATAGTCGAGGGTCTCACGCAGCGCCGAATACGCCTTCTCATTCAGCGTCGCGGGCGTCGTCTTCGCATCGGGCAGCCCGATATGGCCCATCATCACCATCGGCACCCCGGCCCTGACCGCGGATTTGAACGGCAGAAGATCCGAGTCCTCCATCTCCTCGATCGACTTCTCCGACACCGGCAGGCTCTCGTGCGAATCGACTCCGAGGCGGCCGTGTCCCGGGAAGTGCTTCGCCGAACTCGACACCCCACCGGAGCGGTAACCTTCGACGGCGTCGGCGACGACCTCGGCGACGTCCTCATGGTCGGTGCCGCCCGAGCGGACGTTGATCGCCTTGTCCTTCGGCCCGACCGTGACGTCGGAGTCCGGGGCGAAGTCGATGGTAAAGCCCAGATCGGCGAGGTTCTTCCCCTGCACGGTCGTGGCGTCGGTGATGAGGTCGGAATCGTCGGTGGCGGCCAAGCCCATGAGCGGTGGGAACGGCAGCGCGGCCGAGCTCAGCCGAGACACCGGACCGCCTTCCTGGTCGACGCCGATCGACACGGGCTGGCCTTTGGTCCGTGCCCCGGAGATCTGACCAGTCAGTTTCGTGACCTGATCCTTCGTCGGATTCTCCGACAGGTTGTAACCCATGACGATGACCCCGCCGAGGTGGTTCTGCTTGACCATGTCCACCGGGGTCTGCGTGTCCGTGCCTTCCCAGGTGCCGATGATGAGGGACCCGGCGAGTTCGTCGTCGGAGAAGTCGCCGACGATGTCCGCGGCCTCATCTTTGAAATCGCCCGGATCCGCTTCGGCGGGATCGTCCAGAGACGATTCGGTCTCCGTCTGGGCCCCCGATTGCGGATCAGACTCAGCGGCCGATTCCGCAGATGACTGCGTGTCATTGGTATCAGGTTCGGGCGTCGACGCTCCGCCGGAACAGCCGACGAGCGCGAGAGTCGTGGTCAGGGCCAGGAGGCTCAGGCGAGAACGCAACATGCCTCCATGCTAAACGTTCTCGCCTGCGCACCGCCTGTTCACAGCTCCTCGTGAGCGGCCAGGCGGCGGGCGGTCTCCTTCGCTCCTCGTTCGTGCAGCGAGGCCAGGGTCTGCAGGTACGGTTCGGTGAACCGCGGCTCCTCAGCCAGATGGCCGAAGAACTGTTCCTGCCGGACGAAGGCCAGCGGGTCCTCACCCTGTTTCGCGGCCACCGCCTGCAGCTCCTCGGCATAGCGGTCGACGATGGTGAACCGACCGCCGGTTTCGTCATGTCCTTCGGCATAGCGGGCCCACGAGGCGCAGATCGCCGCGGCCACCTCGATGGGGTGACCGGAGGCGAGGTTGTCCTTGACCACGGGCAGCAGCCATTTGGGGATCCGGTCGGAGGATTCGGCACCGAGGCGGGCGAGAGTATCGCGGATCTCCGGGTTGCTGAACCGTTCGATGAGCGAATCCTTGTACTTCTCGAGGTCGATCCCGGGCAGCGGCGACAGGCTCGGCGTTCCCTCTTCGTCCATGTATCGGCGCAGGTAGACGGGGATGTCCGGGTTCGCCATCGCCTCGTGTGCGAAGGTGTATCCGCCGAGGAGGCCGAAGTACGCGAGCCCCTGATGCCCGGAGTTGAGCAGCCGCAGCTTCATATGCTCATAGGGCTGCACATCGTCGACGACCTGCACCCGGGCCTCTTCGTAGGGCGGACGTCCGGAGGTGAAGTCGTCTTCGAGCACCCATTGGAAGAAGGGCTCGGCGACGACCGGCCAGGCATCGGTGACTCCCGTGTCGGCCAGCAGGTCGGCCCGGTCACCATCGGTCGTGGCCGGGGTGATGCGGTCGACCATCGAGTTCGGGAACGACACGGTCTCACCGATCCACTCGGCGAGTTCGGCATCGACGAGGCGTGCGAAGGCAGCGAACATCTTCGCCGCCACCTCACCGTTCTCGGAGATGTTGTCGCACGACTGCACGGTGAACGGTGCGACTCCGGCTTCGCGCCGCGCCCGCAGGGCGGAGACGATGTATCCGAAGACGGTCGCCGGCAGCTCACCGGCGCGCAGGGCCTCGACATCGGCGACGATCGTCGGCTCGTCGGCGATGAACTCCCCGGTGACGGGGTTGACGTTGTACCCGCCCTCGGTGACGGTCAGCGAGACGATCCTGATCGTCTCATCGGTGAGCAGATCGAGCAGTCCGGCAGGGTCGTCGGGTCCGAACCGGTAGTCGATGATCGACCCGATCACCCGACGTTCCTTCGTTCCATCGGCATGCTTGAGCGTCAGCGTGTACAGATGATCCTGGTCGGCCAGGGCATCGCGCATAGCCACGTCGTGGGGCAGAACTCCGGCTCCGACGATCCCCCAGTCGGAGACGAGACCTTTCTGCATGAGATCGTCGAGGACCATCGCCATATGGGCGCGGTGGAATCCGCCGACTCCGAAGTGGACGATGCCGGGACGGACGGCCGACCGATCATAGGTGGGCACGGCGATGCCGTGGTCGGCCACCTCGGCGAGGTTGTGGGAGTTGAGGGTCAGCGCGGTGGTCGGTGCGGTCATTTGACGGCTCCCATGGACAGGCCCTGGACGAGTTTGTCCTGAGCGGCGATTCCGGCCGCGAGCACGGGCACGGAGATGATGAGCGAGGCCGCGCACACCTGCGACAGGAACAGGCCCTGGGAGGTGACGAAGCTGGTGAGGAACACGGGTGCCGTCGATGCCGCTGTGGAGGTGAGCACGGTGGCGAAGAGGAGTTCGTTCCACGAGAAGATGAAGCAGATCAGGGCAGTCGCGGCCAGTCCGGGGGCTGTCAGCGGCAGCAGGATCTGCATGAAGACGCGCGGCAGGCGGGCGCGTCGAGTTCGGCGGCTTCGAGGACTTCGACGGGCACCTCGGCGAGGAAGGAGCGCATCATCCACACCGCGATCGGCATGTTCATCGCCGAGTAGATGATGATGAGCAGCAGCCAGGTGTCGAGGATGCCGAAGGACTTCGCGACGAGGTAGACGGGCAGGAGGCCCGCGACCATCGGCAGCATCTTCGTCGACAGCAGGAAGAACAGCACGTCCGACCAGCGTTCGATGCGGCGGATCGCCAGCGAGTACGCGGCCATCGTCGACAGCACGAGGACGATGAGGGTCGAGACGATCGCGGCGACCGCGGAGTTGATGAGGAACGGCCATGGGCTCGCGCCGTTGCCGCCGCCGAAGAAGTTCGCGTAGGACTCCAGGGTCAGCGGGGCGAAGTAGCTCGGCGGGTTCGTCGAGGCGTCGGTCTCCGCGTGCAGGCTGGTCAGCAGCATCCACAGCAGGGGCGAGACGAACAGGAGCCCGACGAACCAGGCCAACAGGCCGAGCAGGATCTTGCCCGCCCGACCCTGGCCGGGCCGCCTCGGTGCGTTCGCCTTCCGCCGAGGCGGCTCTGCGGAACCGGGTCCGCCCGGTTCGGTCGGGGTGGGGGTCACCCCGGGTGCGGGGTGGGAGTCCACGGTGAGGTCGGGGGTGCTCATGAGTTCTCCTCCTTGAGCAGGGTCGATGCGGTGCGCAGAGCGAAGGTCGCGGTGATGAGCGAGGCGACGACGACGATGACGCCGACGGCGGACGCGACTCCGTAGTCCTGGGCGACGAAGAACTCCTGGTAGATGACGTACGGCAGGTTGGCGGTGCCGAGCCCTCCGGAGGTCATCGTGAAGACCATGTCGAAGTTCTGGACGATGTAGATCGTGCCCAGCAGCGCGGCGAGTTCGATGTACCGGCGCAGATGCGGCAGGGTGATGAAGCGGAAGGTCTGCCACGGCCCGGCCCCGTCGACCAACGCCGCCTCGTAGACGTCCATGGGTCGCGACTGCAGTCCGGCGAGCATGATGAGCATCATGAACGGCGTCCACTGCCAGACGAGGACGATCCCGATGCCCAGCAGCGGATTCGAGGTCATCAGGTCCGGCTGCGGGGCATTCTCACCGAACACGGTGGTCAGCAGTCCGTTGATCAAACCGTAGGAGGGGTTGAAGATCGCGTGCTTGAACAGCAGTGCGGCGGCGACGGGAACGACGAGGAACGGGGTGATCATCAGGGTGCGGACGACCCCTCGGCCGATGAACTTCCGATCGAGCAGCAGGGCGATGCCCAGGCCCAGCAGTGCGGAAGCCAGCACGACGCCGACGGTCAGCCCGACGGTGACGAACACGGCCTTGAGCAGGTTCGCATCGGTGAAGACGGTGACATAGTTCTGCAGCGTCCCGAAGCTGATGTCATCGGGGTAGGCGGCATTCCAGTTCATGAACGAGATGATGATCGTGATCGCGAACGGAATCTGGGTGACGAGGATGACGAAGATCAGCGCCGGCAGCATGGGCGCACGTTTGAGCCATCGATCCTTGGCACGGGGTTTCGGCGGCGTGATCGGCTGCGATGCACGCTCAGCGGCTGGAGCTGACACTTCGAACATCCTTCGTCAGGCGGGTGGTGCGGGCAGTCACTTCTTGTATTTGTCTGCGACCTTCTCCGCGGCCTTCTGTCCCTTCTCCAGGGCAGCGTCGGCGGTCGTGCGTCCGGCGATGGCGGAGCTGACGTCTTCGGAGATGCCCGTGGCGAGGTCCGCGAATTCGGGGATCGTCACGAACTGGACGCCCAGCGTCGGCCGCGGCTGGACACCGGGGCTGACCGGATCGGCCGAGTTGATGGCGTCTTCGGTCTGCTGGTAGAAGGGCTCTGCGGCCTTCTGGTACTCGGGGTTCTCATAGGTCGAGGTCCGCTTGCCGGCGGGTACGTGCTGCCAGCCGAGTTCCTCCGCCACGGTCTCCTCGTAGTCCTTCGACGAGGCCCAGGCGACGAATTCCTTCGCCGCGTCCTGGTTCTTGCCTGCGGCCTGGATGCCCCATGCCCAGGTGTAGAGCCAGGAGCTCGATTCCGTCTCCTTCACCGGTGCCGCGACGTAGCCGATCTTGCCCTTGACGGGAGAGTCATCGGCCTCGAGGGTGCCGGTGGCGGCCGTCGAGTCGTACCACATGGCGACCTTGCCCTGCTGCAGGTTCGTCAGGCATTCGGTGTAGCCGGCCTGCGGGGCACCGGACTCGCCGTGCTCCTTGATGAGATCGACGTAGAAGTTCGTCGCCTCCTTGAATTCCTTCGAGTCGACCTGGGCATTCCAGTCCTCGTCGAACCAGGTGCCGCCGAAGGTGTTGACCACGGTCGTCAGCGGGGCGAACATCTCACCCCAGCCCGGCAGTCCGCGCAGGCAGATGCCCTTCGTGCCCTTCTCCACACCGTCGACCTTCTCCGCAAGATCTGCGACCTCGTCCCAGGTCGGCTTCTCCGGCATCTCCACACCGGCTTTCTCGAAGATGTCCGTGCGGTACATGAGGAACGACCCCTCACCGTAGAACGGCTCGCCGTAGATCTGGTCGTCGACCGTCATCGATTCGGCCATGGGTGCGAGGATGTCGTCCTGGTCGAAGCCCTCGGCATCGACGACGCCGTCGTCCATGGGCGTGAGCCACTTGTTCTTCGCGTAGGTCGGGATCTCATAGTTCGACAGCGAGGCGACATCGTAGTTGCCGGCCTGGGCGGCGAACTCCTGTCCGATCTTCGCCCGCACCTCGTTCTCGGGCAGCACGGTGTAGTTGACCTTGATGCCGGTGTCCTTGGTGAAGTGGTCGGCCGTGAGCTTCTGCAGGTCCTGCATCTGCGGGTTGTTGACCATGAGGACGTTGACCTCATCGCCGCCGCCTCCGGCCGAGCTGCCGCCGGCGCCGCCACAGCCGGACAATGCCAGCGCTCCGACCATTCCGATGGCCGCCCAGGTGACTCTCCGGCCTGTGATCAGGTGTTTCATCGTTGTGCCTTCCCTCGTCCTTGCGGGATTGCAGCCCGCCATCGGTTCGCTGCGAGAAAATCATATGAGCATCGGTGCTCATATGTGCAATACTGTGTCACGAACCGATCAGATGTGCAACACTTCACATATGAGCGAACACAAAGACGTCGACGCCGAAGGGAGGACAATGTCCACGGTGCCCACCGCCCGCCACCGCCGCTTCCTCGCGCAGCTGGCCCGCGATCACTACCTCGAGGGCCGGTCGAAGGTCGAGATCGGCAAGGCGAACGGACTCAGCCGGTTTCAGGTCGCCCGCCTCCTCCAAGAGGCCGTCGACACCGGGGTCGTGACCATCACGATCGAAGCCGATGCCGGTGAAGCCGACGGTCAGGCCGAGCAGGTCGCCGAGTCGCTGGGCCTGAACTCGGTCGTCATCGTCGACATCCCCGACGACACCCAGGCCTCCCAGCAGATGGGGCGGGCCGCACTGTCGCTGGTCGGGAGGCACGCTCATGCGGGAATGCGCATCGGCCTGTCCTGGTCGCGCACGCTCGATTCCGCGGCCGCGTTCACCCCGGCTCTGCCCCGGTGCACGATCGTCCAGCTCGCCGGCGCCCTCCGCTTGGAATCGCACCGTCCCAGCTCGGAGATCTTCACCCGGCTGGGCCAGGATCCGGCCGTGAGCATGGTCCGCCTGCCGGCCCCGCTGCTCGTCACCGAGGCCGGAACCGCCGCTGACCTGCGTGCCCTGCCCGAGATCTCCGGGGCCCTGGCCGCCGCCGATGACCTCGACCTCGCCGTGGTCTCCGTGGCCTCCTGGGCCGAGGGACTGTCCTCCGTGTGGGAGAAGTGCTCCCCTGCCCAGCGTCAGGCAGGAATCGACGACGGCGCCATCGCCGAGGTGTCCGGACGACTGTTCGCCGCCGACGGAGCCGATGTCACCACGTTCGACGACCGCGTCATCGCCGTCACTCTCGATCAGCTCCGCCGCGCCACGACGACCGTCGGAGTCGCCCGCGGAGCCGAACGCGCCCGCGCCGTCCGCGCCGCCTGCGCCGCCGGGATCCTCGACATCGCGATCATCGACCGTGCACTCGCCGTTGAGATCCTCGCCGAGGCGGCCGACACTCCCCCATCTTCCGCTGGGGAGTCCCGATGAGCACGCATCGCAGGTTCGTCGCCGGTGTCGACTCCTCGACCCAGAGCTGCAAGGTCGTCATCGCCGACCCGGACTCCGGCAACATCATCCGCACCGGTTCGGCACCGCACCCACCCGGCACCGAGGTCGACCCCGAAGCGTGGTGGACGGCCCTGCACGAGGCGATCGCGGCGCCGGCGGACTCGACGATGTCGCGGGATTGAGCATCAGCGGACAGCAGCATGGCCTCGTCGCCCTCGACACAGAGGGACGGGTCATCCGCGATGCCCTGCTGTGGAACGACCTGCGCAGCAAGGCCGCGGCCAGGGACCTCATCGCCGAGGTCGGAGCCGCCGACTATGTCGCACGCACCGGGATCCTGCCCGTCGCCTCCTTCACCGGCGCCAAACTGCGGTGGCTGCGCGATGCCGAACCGGACAATGCCGCCCGGGTCGCTGCCGTCGCCCTCCCCCATGACTGGCTGACCTGGCGCTTCCTCGGATACGGACCCGCAGATGTCTCCGTTCGCGGTCCCGTGCTCGACGCACTGGTCACCGACGCCTCCGACGCCAGCGGCACCGCCTACTTCGATCCCTCGACCTCCCGCTACGACCTCGACCTCTTCCGCACGGCCTTCGGTCAGCTCGCTCGTGAAGCCGCAGGCCTGCCGTGCGCGACGGATACGGACGTGGAGGTCGAGTCACTGGACGTGGGAGGGGACGGGGAAGCCGCCTCGGCGATCATTCTTCCCCGCGTTCTCACCCCCACCGAGGCGGCCGGGCACAGCCCGGACGGAATCCTCGTCGGGCCCGGGGCCGGGGACAATGCGGCCGCGGCGCTGGGACTCGGGGTCGCCTCGGGGGATCTCGTCATCTCGATCGGCACCTCGGGCACCGTCTTCGGCACGACCGACCTGACCATCGCCGATTCGACCGGCGCGGTCGCCGGATTCGCCTCGGCCGACGGCGGACGCCTGCCGCTGGTCGCCACCCTCAATGCCGCCCGAGTCCTCGATTCGGCGGCGAAGCTGCTGCGTGTCAGCCACGACGAACTCGCGGCCCTGGCGCTGGCGTCCCAGCCGGGGGCGGACGGGCTCACACTAGTGCCGTACTTCGAGGGCGAGCGCACCCCGAATCTGCCCGATGCCACGGCTCGTCTCGAGGGGATGACCTTGGCCAACTCCTCGGCGGAGAGCGTGCGCGCGCCTTCGTCGAAGGCATGCTGTGCGGTCTGGCGGACGGCCTCGACGCGGTGCAGGCGCAGGGCTTGGAAGCCGGACGGCTGCTGCTCATCGGCGGGGCGGCACGCAACCCGGCAGTCCGGGAGGTCGCCCGCGATATCTTCACCGTGCCCATCGACGTTCCCGAACAGGCCGAATACGTTGCCATCGGGGCGGCCCGGCAGGCGGCGTGGACGCTGTCGGGGAGCCTTCCGGACTGGAGCGTCGAGCTCGTCGCCACTCTGCATCCGCGGCCATCGCGGGTGCGTCAGCAGTACCGGTTCTATGCACAGCAGACGGCGCGTCTCGTTTCGTCCGAAAGCTCGTCGCCCGATCGCTCATCGTCCGAGAATTCGTCGCCCGATCAAACACCGTCCGATCAAACTCTGTCCGATCAATCACTGACCGATCATCGTGGATCTTCGGGTGCGGATGCATCCGTGAAAGGTTGAGAACAATGGCCACAGTCACCTTCGACAAAGCACTGCGTCAGTATCCTGAAGCATTGAAGCCCTCCGTCGACGAGGTCTGCCTCGACATCGCCGACGGGGAGTTCCTCGTCCTCGTCGGCCCCTCGGGCTGCGGGAAGTCGACGACCCTGCGTATGCTCGCCGGGCTCGAACCCGTCGATTCCGGGCACATCCGCATCGGCGACCACGATGTCACGGACCTCTCCCCCAGGGAACGCGATATTGCGATGGTGTTCCAGAACTACGCGCTCTACCCGCATATGAGTGTGCGTGAGAACATGGCGTTCGCGCTCAAGATCGCAGGCATTTCGAAGCAGGAACGCGACCAGCGCGTCGAGGAGGCCGCCCGCCTGCTCGACCTGGAGGCGTACCTCGACCGCAAACCGAAGGCACTGTCCGGCGGGCAGCGGCAGCGTGTGGCGATGGGTCGGGCCATCGTCCGGTCCCCGCAGGTCTTCCTCATGGACGAGCCGCTGTCGAACCTCGATGCGAAGCTGCGTGTGCAGACCCGCGCGCAGATCGCGTCACTGACCCGCCGCCTCGGCGTCACCACCGTCTACGTCACCCACGATCAGGTGGAGGCGATGACGATGGGCGACCGGGTCGCGGTCCTCGCCGATGGACGGCTGCAGCAGGTGGACACTCCGGCGAATCTCTACGATCGTCCGGCGAACCTCTTCGTCGCGGGCTTCATGGGTTCGCCGGCGATGAACCTCATCGACGTGCCGGTTCAGGGAACGTCGCTGCGCCTCGGCGATGTCGAACTCTCCCTCACTCCGGAACAGCGTGACCAGGTCACGGGTGAGACGGTCACTGTCGGCATCCGTCCTGAGGATCTGCAGGTCACCGACGACAAGGGGCTCGAGGTCACCGTCGATCTCGTCGAGGAGCTCGGCGCCGATGCCTATGTCCACGGCCGGGCGGGACTGGCTTCGGGTGAGACGACGGTTGTCGCGCGGGTTGCCGGTCGGTCGACGATCCGTCGTGGGGACACCGTGCGCGTCGTTCCCGACGCCGCGCGCCTGCACCTCTTCGACACCGCTTCGGGCAGCCGATTGTCAGCGGACGCACGCCGGGCCGCGTGAGGAATGCGGGGCATCACACAGCTCGAATATCACCGCCGAGACAGGCGAATCGAGCGTGCGCGTTTATGATCGGATCATGGTCGATTTCGCGCGCTCTCCCCGCTCCACCCTCGGTGTCGAGTGGGAACTGGCTCTGCTGGATTCTCGCAGCCTGGACCTGACCCCGGCCGCCGAGACCCTCTTGGCGGACCTGGCCGAGTATGCGCCCGAGTTCGAGAAGCACATCGTCGGTGAGATGCTGACGAACACCATCGAACTCGTCACCGGGGTGCATACCCAGGTGTCGACCGTCGCCGAGGATCTGGCCACCTCGATCGGGGCGCTGCGGAAGCTGACCGAGGCGCGCGGCATCGAACTGATGTCGGCGGGTACCCACCCGTTCGCGCAGTGGCAGTCGCAGGAGGTCCGGGCGAAGGACCGCTACCTCGAACTCGTCGACCGCACCCAATGGTGGGGTCGGAACATGCTGATCTTCGGTGTCCATGTCCACGTCGGCATCGACTCGCGCGACAAGGTGCTGCCGATCGTCAACGCACTGCTCGCCTATGTCCCGCACCTGCAGGCATTGAGTGCATCGTCACCGTTCTGGGGCGGCACGGACACCGGCTATGCCTCGAACCGAGCGATGATGTTCCAGCAGCTGCCGACCGCGGGGCTGCCGTTCCAGTTCGATCAGTGGGCGGACTACGAGAAGTACGTCGACGATATGCTCACCACCGGAATCATCGACAACATCAACGAGATCCGCTGGGACATCCGACCCGCCCCGCACTGGGGCACCGTCGAGGTCCGCGTGTGCGACGGACTCCCGACGCTCGAGGAGATCCTCGCAGTCACCGCTTTCATCCAGTGCCTCGTCGATGACATGTCGGAGCGCCTCGACGCCGGTGAGACCCTGCCGACGATGCCCGATTGGTTCCACAACGAGAACAAGTGGCGTGCGGCCCGCTACGGCATGGACGCGATCATCATCGAAAACGCCGCGGCCGACGAGCGTCTCGTCACCGAATGCCTCGCCGATGAGATCGAGCGGCTCTCTCCCGTCGCCGAACGCCTCGGCTGTTCCGACGAGCTGCACTCGATCACCTCGATCATCGAACGCGGTGTGCCCTACCAGCGTCTGCAGAAGGTCTTCGGCGCCACCGGTTCGCTCACCGAGGTGACCCGGTCGCTCATCCGCGACCTCCGCAATTCGTACAGCTGAGACCTGGCCGTTCGCCGAGAAACGGGCTGAGCGTCTAAAAACGGTTGCGCACGGCACACCCGTGTCTCGACACGTTGCCCGTTTCTCGACGAATCGAAGTGAGCCTCAGCCCGTTTTTCGCGCGCAACACGTCGCCACCCTCGATTTCCTGGTCGATCCGCGGCGTTCAGAGAGCCTGAATCAACGTGGATCGACCAAACAATCCGCCGCGGAGTCGCGCCAGAGCGCGTGCACTGCGAACAAGCACCCGACCCGCCACCCCTAGTCACCCACTCACAGGTGCGGGCGGAGCAGTTCCATCAGCGTCGGCAGTGCTGAGGCGACTCCCGGGTGCAGCTCGTAGTCGTCGAGCTCGTCCAACGGCACCCACGCCAGCTGGATGCTCTCGGGGTCGTTGATGACGGCGTCGAAACGTCGCAGGGTCTTCGCGATCACCGTCGTGTACGACCAGGTGTCGAGGTCGAGGACATGCGTCTCGAGGATCTCGATGCCCGATCCGTCCTGCTCAGGCACCCCGGCTTCTTCCCACGATTCTCGGATCGCGGCTTCGACGGCTGACTCACCCATATCGCGGGCCCCGCCGGGGAAGCCCCAGGTTCCGCCCTCGACCGACCACAGCGCCCGATGCTGCATGAGCACCCCGCGTTCGGGATCGACGAGCATGAGCCCCGCGGCCCCGTTGAGGCCCCAATGCTTCTTCCCATCGGACCCGTACGTCCACCCATCACCCGATCGCCGAGGCGGCCGACCGTCAGGCAGACGCGTTGACTTCGCCGCCTGTGAGTTCCGCTCGGCGGCGCTGTTCGGGTCGTTCTCAGACGAGGACATGATCGACATCCAATGAGGAGACGGCAGCGAAGGACAGGTCGCTCGGCCCGATTCCGCGGGAGACGAGCTCCGCACCGAGAGCCGCGACCATGGCCCCATTATCGGTGCAGAGTTTCAGCGGCGGCACCCGCAGCGTCACGCCCGCTTCGGCGCAGCGGTCGGCGAGCACCTCACGCAGGTGAGTGTTCGCCGCGACTCCCCCGCCGAGGACGACATGGTTGATTCCCGTGTCGGCCGCCGCGAGCAGAGTCTTGGTCACGAGGACGTCGACAACGGCATCTTCGAAGCCAGCGGCGATATCGGCCACCCGCAGGTCCGCGCCCAGAGTCTCCGCTTTCGTCACCTCGCGCAGGGCCGCCGTCTTGAGTCCGGAGAACGAGAAATTGTAGCGTCGCTCGGGGTCACGGAGGTCCTGCTTCTTCGCGAGTCCACGCGGGAACTTCACGGCATTCCGGTCGCCGGGGGCTCCGGTACCATCGAGCAGGCCGAGGGCGGCCTTCGAGATGTTCGGGCCGCCGGGATAGTTGAGCCCCAACAGGCGTGCGGTCTTGTCGAAGGCCTCGCCTGCGGCATCGTCGATGGTGGCGCCGAGGAGTTCGATGTCGTCGACGACATCTCCGATGCGCAGAATCTCAGTGTGCCCGCCCGAGACGAGCAGAGCGATGGTCGGCGTGGTCAATCCGTCGATATCCTCGGCGACGAGGTCGACGGCCACATGCGCGGCCAGATGGTTCACTCCGTAGAGCGGTTTGTTCAGCGCCGCGGCAAGCCCTTTGGCCGCGCCGACTCCGACCATGAGTGCACCGGAGAGCCCAGGCCCGGCGGTCACGGCGACGGCGTCGATATCGGCCAACTCCACTTCGGCGGTCTCACACGCCGACGCGATGGCCGGGCCGATGGCCTGCACATGAGCGCGGGAGGCGACTTCGGGCACGACTCCGCCGAAGCGGACGTGCTCGTCCATCGACGAGGACACGGTGTTCGTCAGCAGTGTGCGTCCGCGGACGATACCGACCCCGGTTTCGTCGCACGAGGATTCGATGCCCAGGACGAGCGGTTCGCTCATGCCTCGCCCTCCGTGCCGTCCGCAGTCTCTGCGATTTCGAGGTCGAGGTCGGAATAGGTGGCGACGAGTTCGGGTTCGGTCGCCTCGGCGATATCGATGCCGAGGGTGCGGGCGAACAGGCGCAGATGTGTGTCCCACATCGGCCCCACCTCGGCGGCCTGGGCCCGGGCGGTCTCAACATCCGATGCAGTGTGGGTGAACACGAGCAGGGTCTCCTGACCGGTCTCCCCCTCGAGCGGCATCACGCGGAGGCCGAGCACTCCGAAGTCGTCGAGTTCGAGCAGAACGTGGTCGAAGTCCTCGCAGCTGAGGACGGACCCGCTCAGATCGATGTCTTCGAGTGCGAACGCAATCGTGCGTGTCTCTCCGTCCTCGCCGAGGCGGAACGGCGCGAACCATGTCCGCACACTGTCCGAATCGGTCAGCGCGTTCCACACCGTTTCGACGTCGCGGCCCAGGAACAGCTCGATGACGAGATCGGTGCCGTTCTCCCAGGTGACCAGGCGCGGTCTGGTGTCGCTCATGCTTCCACCCAGGCTCCGTCGAGGGCGGCCTTCTGATCAGGACTCAGCTGCATCTCCGTTCCGGCGAGCAGCTCGGTGAGCTGTTCGGGCACGCGCGCCGAGGCGATCGTCGAGGGAATGAAATCGTGGGTAAGCTGCCAGGCGATGGCCGTGGCCGTCATCGTGGCACCGTGGTCGGCGGCGACATCGTGGAGGACTTCGAGAGCTCCGAGTGCCTTCTGATCCTCGACGAAATCGGCCACACGTTCACCGCGCACACTGCCGGTGGCGTCACCGCCGGTGTGCTTTCCGGTGAGGAACCCGGAAGCCAGCGAGTGGAACGGCAGTTCGGCGATGCCCTCGGAGCGCAGGTACGCCTGCTTCTGCGGATCGACCGCGGCGCGGGAGACGAGGTTGAAACGGTCTTGGACGACCCGGTAGCAGGCCAGGGAGAACTTCGTCGAGATCTTCCGCGCCTTCTGCAGACGTTCGAGGCTGAAGTTCGATGCCCCGAGGTAGCTGACCTTGCCGGAGCGGACGAGCGCGTCGAAGGTCTCGGCGACGGCGACCTGGTCGACGTCGGGATCGTCTTTGTGGGCGTAGTAGACGTCGATGCGGTCGGTGCCGAGCCGGCGCAGTGACGCGTCGACGCAGTTGCGGATGTTCGCCGGGTCGAGGCCCTGTCCCTTCGGGTGCATGCCGACCTTGGTGGCGATGACCATGTCGTCGCGATTGCCGCGCGCCTTCATCCATTCGCCGATGATCGTCTCGGATTCTCCGCCCGAGTTCCCCTCGACCCAGGCCGAGTACGCATCGGCGGTGTCGATGAAGTTTCCGCCGGCCTCGGCATAGGCGTCGAGGACCGCGAAGCTCTGATCCCGATCCGCACCCCAGCCGAAGGGATTGCCTCCCAGCTGAAGAGGGTGAACGACGAGATCGGTATCTGCCAATTGCACACGTGTCATAGCCCCCAGACTACCCTTTTGACCTCCACGGCTTCGGGGCCGGACCACCTCCCGGAACTCAGGTTAGGCTAAGCTATAGGGATGCAATGATGCCCGTCACACCATCTCGGCGGCAGACCAGCAATCGATTGGCCGCACTCCCCCAAGGAAACATCATGTCTGAACCGTTCTCCGCTCGCCTCAAGGCCAGCACCGCCACCATCCACGACGAAGTCGAACACACCACCTTCATAGTCGATCTCATGGAGGGACGGCTCGATTCCCAGGCATACGCTCTTCTGCTCAAGCAGTACGACGTCATCTATGCCGTGCTCGAGTCGAGGTCGCGGGAGTTCGCCGACGATCCGGTCTTCGCGCCGTTCTTCGACGCCGCGCTGTTCCGGGCCGAACGCATTGCCGCCGACCTGACTGCGCTCGACGGCACCGAGCTGCCGGTCATGCCCAGTGCCACCGTCTATGCCACGCACCTTGCGGGGCTCGAGCGCGCCGAACAGGTCATCGCCCACCACTACACGCGCTACCTCGGGGATCTCTCCGGCGGCCAGGCGATCGGCACCCTCATGGGCCGGCACTACAGTCTGCCGGCGACCTCACTGACGATGTGGGATTTCACGGCTCTGGGTAAGACGAAGCCGTACAAGGACGCCTACCGTCGACTCCTCGACCAGGTTGCAGCGACCGGCGGTGACGAGCAGATCGTCGTCGACGAGACGATGGAAGCGTTCCGACTCAATGGAGCGCTGCTCGTCGACCTCACCGAGGCGACCGATAACCGCGCGGTTCCCGTCGCCTAAGTGTTGCCGGCCAGACCTTCGCCGACACTATTCGCATTGGCGGCCACCTCTTGGCGCAATGATTTCAGGAGTCGTTCCACTTCGCCCCTGCTGCCAGACACGGCGCCCCCGGGCAGAGGAGCGTCGTCGAATACCGCCGCTGCCCAGTCGGTAGCGACTGTGTCGATGCGCGCGTCAGGATGCTCGAGGCTTCCGCGGCTGATGCGCAGCCCTCTGCTGTTACATTCAAGGGCGTAGTCATATGTCGACAATTGGCGGCCCCTCACATCAGAGAGGCGCAGTTGGATCTGCACGCCACGGGCAAGTCGAGTGTTCGAGGCCATCGAACGCATCGCGAGAACAGCCGCGTCCGGAGTAAGACCGCCGGAGGCGGGTACGGTCGGGGAGCGCTGAGCCCACCGTCCGAGAGCGTGCATGATCGGCTCGAGCTCATGCCCCCAAGCGGTGAGCTCATAGACCTTAACCCTCGCCGGCGGGTCGAGCTCCCGTGATTCGAGGATCCCCCGGTCCTCGAGGCTTCGAAGCCGAGTTGTCATGACCGCCGGAGTGATGCCATGTGCCGATGACTGCAACTCGCTGAAGCGCTTCGGCCCGAGGAAAAGCTCGCGGATCACGATGTACGCCCAATGCTCGGAGATCAGCTCCATCGCATGAGCGGTGCGGCATGCGTCGCCATGATCCGCGTACGTTTTCTTCACTGGCATTGTTCGATCGTACCAAACGACTCTTTACAACATACCACCTACTATGTTTAACATAGTTTCATGAATGAGACAGCGTCGTCTGACCTGCCCTTGAAGATCGTTGATCGCGGAAGCTGGATCACTTCCCTGGCCGAGGTGACCGCACAGGAGAAAGCACACACACGTACTGGTGACGCCCTCGCCGCATTACGGCGACGACTGCCCGTCACCCCAGTCGGCGAGGCGACGCTGATCGGCCCCGAGGGGAGGATCCCCTTCACGAAAGCGTTCGCGGGCCGTCGACTGCTCATCGCCTATACCTTCATGTGGAACCACGGCCGACCAGCCTCGGAGCAGTGCATGGGATGCACCTTCTCAGTTTCACAGCTGCCCCCACAGACCTACTTCTCCGAGCGTGACGTCACCCTCGCCGTCATGTCCGAAGGCTCCTGGCCCGAACTCGCTTCATACCGGCAATTCATGGGCTGGACGCAGCCGTGGTATTCCACCTCCGCCGCTTACGGCAATCCCGCCGTTGCAGGAGAGAAGTTCCTACGTTGCTACGTACGCGACGGCGATGACGCCTATCTCACTTACGAGACCACCGATCGAGGCACCGAGGTGATGGACCCGATCCTCGGCCTCCTCGACCGCACCGTCTTCGGGCGCCAGGAGACCTGGGAAGACTCGCCGGCGGGCTGGCCACAGACCACGACTGGGGCATGGTGGCGACGGGACGGTCGTCCGGTCGCCCAGCTCGAGCGTCTCACCTACCCCGCTGCACACCGACACTAGAGAAGAGTGATCATGTCTTGCCACATCCGATCCACCGACGGGACACCGATCTCGTGGTCGGCCGAAGGCACCGGCCCCGCAGTCGTCGTCATCGACCCGATCATGGTTGACCGCCGACTCAGCCCCAATGGCCCACTGGAGGCAGAGCTCGCCTCGGCGTTCACTGTGATCCGCTACGACCGCCGCGGCAAAGGCGACTCTGCATGCGAGGGTCCGATCACGCCGGATTCCGAGATAGCTGACCTACGCGCGGTCATCAACGCGGCTTCTCCTGATGCCCCTCCTGCCGTGTACGGACTGTCGTCCGGAGGTTCACTCGGGCTGCTGGCAAGCGGGCGAGGTGTGCCGATGAGCGCTCTCGTCGTGATGGAGCCACCGTCGAACCCCCCTGACGTCGAAACCGTCATAGCAAGGACCGAAACCCTAGTCGCGAACGGACACAACGTCGAGGCCGTCCGCGAGTTCTACGTCTACCAAGGGATGCCAGAGGACGTGATCAACCACATGACCGACTTCGCCGAAGCCTGCGCACCATACGCCGGTACGATCCCTGTCGACCTCCGCATCGCCGAACTCCTGACGCCGGAGATACTTGCACAGATCAATGCCCCCGTGTTGGCCGTGGCCAGCGAAGCCAGCCCACCACAGCTCAGGGAATTCTCGGAGTTCGTGGGGTCGCACGCGCCGACAAGCGAGGTCAGGACGCTGGCCGGTGACTGGCATGGCGTGCCGGATGACGTACTCGGAACTGCGGTTACTGAGTTCATCAGTGCTGTCAGGTGACTTCGCGTCGCCGCAATGCTCCGCCTGCTTTGGCGATCTGCATTCGCGTATTCCCCAACGTTGCAGACACGTACGGTTCCAGTCGCCTAGTTGCACTGACCGGACACGTTAGTCGGTACGGATCGTCGGGATCGATAACGTGCCGTCAATGCTTCGGCACGCACGTACATCGCATCGCGGACGGATTCTGGCGCTAGTACTTCGGCGTCCGTATCAAGCCGCCACACTGCCCACACCGCGTGGCGCAGGTCTTCGAAGGTCACGTCGAGGCGGATCCAATCATCCGGCTCCGGTTCCTCGGCCCGGACAGCGCTGGCATTCTCCAGCAGTTCCTCACGACGTGAGGTCTTGATGCGGACGACGACGGGGATGTGTTTCTCGGAGAGGAACTGTGCGGTGCGCTCGGCCCAGATGCGGTCGAGATCGACCTGCGCGGGGCGTTGCGCTGGTTCGGGGAGCGCTTCGGCGCTGAGCATCCGAGACAGACGGTAAGTCCGATCGTCTCCAGACCTCGTCGCCAGCAGGTAGGTGCGCCCGCGGACGGTGACCAGTCCAATCGGATCGACGGTTCGACGACTCGGTGCTTTACCAGGTGCCGCGTAGTTGAATCGCAGCCGGCGGCCGGTGAGCACCGCGGCTCGGACCTCGCTCATGACGCCGTCGGCCAGGTCTTCGGTGGGGGCACGGCGAGAGAGCATGTCGGTCTCCGGCTCCACGAGGAACCGTTTGGCCGCATCGCCGAGACTCACCTGGTGCCCCTCGGGCAGCGCGTCGACGATCTTGCGCATCGCCGAGGCTAGCGGTGCGCTGAGGCCGAAGACCTTCTCGCCGCGGTCTGATCCGGCGGTGAGCAGCGCGAGTGCCTCGTCATGGTTCAGCCCGGTCAGTTCGGTGCGGAAGCCGGGAAGGAGTGAATAGCCGCCGTGTCGACCACGGTCGGCGTAAACGGGGACGCCCGCAGTCGAGAGGGCGTCGATGTCGCGCAACACGGTGCGCGTGGACACTTCGAGCTCACTGGCCAGCTGGTCGGCGGTTACTCGGCCTCGCTGGCGCAGCAAGAGCACCAGCGAGACCAGTCGGTCTGCTCGCATGCATCCATCTTTACCAGAAAACACGACACAAGGTGTCGTGATTCGTTGGGAGGCTAGTAGCGCAGCGTCGAGGACGGCGGCCATAGGGCGGCCGGGCGCTGCGGAACGAATGAACGGAGCAGCAATGGAACGCACGGCAGTAAATCCGGTGACGTGGTCGCAGGAGATGGGCTTCAACCAGGGCGAAGTCATCTCAGGGGAGACACGGACGCTGTACATCTCGGGACAGACAGCGATGAGCAAGGATGGTCGGCCCGAGCATGACGGGGACGTCGAGGCCCAGCTCGCGCTGGCCGTGGCGAACCTCGAGGCCGTGCTCGCCGAGGCCGGTATGTCGATGGAGAACCTGGTCCGCCTCAACGTCTACACCACCGACGTGGACGCGATGTTCCCGCACTACGGCGTGCTCGCCGGGAAGCTCGGGGCGGCAGGAGTCGCCCCGACTACCACGATGCTCGGCGTCACCCGCCTGGCGATCCCCGGCCAGATGGTCGAGCTCGAAGGAACCGCTGTCGCATAACGTTTTCCCCTTTTTGAACCTCATCTCGGACGGTCAGCAGGGTAACCCTGCTGACCGTCCGACAGTCCTAAGGAGTCCCATGTCCCACGCAAATGCCGCTCTGACTCCCCGCCACCGCCTCAAAGTCGCTTGCCTGGTCGTAGATGACGGCTGGCCGATCAGCGAGGTCGCCGCTCGCTTCCAGGTGTCCTGGCCGACAGTGAAGCGGTGGGTAGGCCGCTACGCAAATGGCGAATCGATGCACGACCGGTCCTCGCGACCGAAGACCTCGCCGCACAAGACGCGCAAGGCGACGACGAAGCGGTGCGTGAGCCTGCGCCTGCGACTTCGCGAAGGGCCGGTCCAACTCGCGAGCAGGCTCGGAATCGCGCCGTCCACCGTGCATCGAATCCTCACGACCGCCCGGCTGAACCGGCTCGCATACGTAGACCGCGCCACAGGCGAACCTGTCCGCCGTTACGAGCATGACTACCCCGGGTCGCTCGTGCACGTGGATGTGAAGAAGCTCGGGAACATCCCCGACGGAGGCGGCTGGCGCTATGTCGGCCGCCGCCAAGGCGAGAAGAACCGCTCCGCCACCCCAGGCAAGCCCCGCAGCAAGTGGCACAACCCCAAGCTGGGGTACGCGTTCGTGCACACCGTTATCGACGACCACTCCCGCGTCGCGTACACCGAAGTTCACGACGACGAGACCGCCATCACCGCCGTCGCCGTCCTGCACCGGGCGGTCAACTGGTTTGCCGACCGCGGCGTCACCATCGAACGCGTCCTGTCGGACAACGGCGGCGCGTACCGCTCCCTCCTGTGGCGCGACACCTGCGAGGAACTTTCGATCACACCGAAGCGCACACGGCCTTACCGCCCGCAGACCAACGGGAAAGTCGAGAGGTTCCACCGCACCATGGCCGACGGGTGGGCCTACGCCCGCTGCTACCGCAGCGAGCAGGATCGCCGCGACGCCCTGCAATCCTGGCTGCACCAGTACAACCAACATCGTCCGCACACGGCCTGCGGCAACCAGCCGCCCTTCTCACGATTGATCAACGTGTCCGGTCAGTACACCTAGTCGCCGATCCGCAGCCGCATGAGGATTGCCGCCGCACCCGGGTAGTAGTCGGGGCGTCGTCCCCACTCTTCGAATCCGAACGAGGCGTACATCGCCAGCGCCGCGGCATTGCGTTCATCGACTTCGAGGTGGACGACCTCGCAGCCGCGGTCCTGCGCCCAATCGATTCCGGCCTGCAGCAGGTCGCGGCCGATTCCCTTGCCGCGAGCCGCCCCGGTGGTCGCAATCGTCATCACGTCGGCTTCCGCGCCGGCCCCCGACATGACGATCCAGCCCGCCAGTTCCCCCGCCGAGGCGGTGTGGTCCCTGTCGGCGGAAGTGGAGTCCGCGTCCCCCGCCGAGGCGGTCCTGGCGGCGAGCATGACCGTGCCGTTCTGCGCCTTGACCGACCAGTAGTAGCCGAGCGTCCATGCGGTCGGACCGAAGATCGCCGCATCGTGGTGGGCCACCTCGGCGAGGTCCCACCAGGGAAGCTCGGCGATGGTCGTGGAGGTCATTTCAATGAGCTCTCGCGTACCGGGGTCGCTTTCGCATCGGGTTCGCGCAGGTATTCGGGGATCGGTTCGCGCAACTCTCGGCCGGCGGCGAGTTCCCGTGCCGCGGCGAGGGCGAGGTACTCGGCGCGAGGATCGGTGATCGACTCGACGCTCGGCCCTCCGAGGATGTCCGGGTAGAGGAGGAACCCTCGGCCGAGCTTTTCCTCGATCGCGTCGAGCTGAAAGCCGTTGTCGGCAAGAACCGAGGCGACCTCAGCCGGTTTCGCCACGAACGGTCCGGCGCTCAGCGTGGCGTCGGCGGAATCGACGACGCTGAAATACACCTCTTTGCGTCGGGCGTCCGAGGCGATGAGGACGGGGCGGCCCGATTCATCCGCCTCGGTGCGCACGAATTCTTCGGCGATCGCCGCCTGGGACAGCAGACCCTTGACGGGGATTCCGCGGGCCTGGCCGACGGCGATTCCGGCGGCGATGCCCACGCGCAATCCGGTGAAGGGGCCGGGCCCGATGCCGACGACGACGAGCTCGGGTCGGGCATCCTCAGCGAGGATCCGGGCCAGGGCCGGGCCGATGAATTCGACGTGTCGACGCTGGTCATCGGCCTGTTCGGCAGCGATGACCGAACCGGTGTCTGTGTCGACCAGCGCCACAGAAGCCGACTGCGAGGTGTCGATGCTCAGAATGATCATGGTTCGTCTCCCTCATTCGCCGAGTCCTCACCGGGTCGGTCTGCGGAGGTCGAGCCGTCGACTCTGATGCCCGCTAGAGCCGAGACGGCGGCCTCAACCTCAGGCATGCGGGCGACCCAGGCGGCTCCATGACCGGTGATGTCGACGGTGCGCCGTTCGTCCTCGAGTGCGTCCTCGTCGTCTGCACTGACCAGTTCGTCATCTGCACTGACCAACTCGTCGCCCCCGGCGTCCCCGGCGTCCCCGGCAACCCTGGCATCTACGTCCCCCACCGGTGTGATGGTGATGTCGAGGTGATCGCTGCTGAGCTGCTCGGCCATCCCGGCACCCCATTCGACGACCGTGATCGACTCGTCCAGTTCGGAGTCGAGATCGAGGTCTTCGAGCTCCTCCCCATCGGCCAACCGGTACGCGTCGACGTGGACGAGGGCAGGGCCGCCCGTGCGCGACAGGTGTTCGCGTGCGATGACAAACGTCGGCGAGGTGATCCGCCCGGTCACATCGAGGGCCTTGCCCAACGACTGGGTGAACGTCGTCTTCCCCGCCCCGAGGTTGCCCGTGAGGATGAGCAGGTCACCGGCGCACAGGTGGT
Organism: Brevibacterium sp. LAARM3_SD1; assembly: GCF_057364765.1. Classification (NCBI taxonomy): domain Bacteria; kingdom Bacillati; phylum Actinomycetota; class Actinomycetes; order Micrococcales; family Brevibacteriaceae; genus Brevibacterium; species Brevibacterium sp. LAARM3_SD1. The sequence goes on from NZ_JBNFOL010000030.1 coordinate 47,666, forward strand.
CGGCCACGGCCGCAGCGAACGTGCGCATCTGCTCCAGGGATTCGAGATGGACCCTCATTACTCCTCTTCCTTCTTGACGACCCGGTCGACGCGGGCGCTGAGCTGGGTGACGATCTCGTAGTTGATCGTATTCGCCCAGGTCCCCCACTCGGCCGCGCTCGGCCCACCGGGACCGAAGAGGACGACCTCGTCGCCGATCGCCACCTCAGTGTTGCCGGCACCGATATCGATGATCATCTGATCCATGGCGATGCGCCCGACGACGGGATAGCGACGACCGCGGATGGCCACCTCGGCGCGGTTCGATGCCGCCCGCGGCAGTCCGTCCCCGTACCCACCGGGCACGAGCGCGAACCGGGTGTCGGTCGCAGCGGTGAACGTCAGCCCGTAGGAGGCGCCGTGACCTGCGGGAATGTCCTTGAGATTGATGACGCTGGAGGTCAGCCGCATGACCGGCCGGAGCCCGAGAGCCGCCGGATCCCCGTCTCCGAGCGGGGACAGGCCGTAGAGCGCGAGTCCCACCCTCGCCGAGGTGCCCGGGCACGGTCCCAGGGTGAGTGCGCCCGGTGAGTTCGCGATGTGGACGTCCAGGTCATCCGATTCGCCGAGGCGGCCGTCCGTGGCGTCGAGCACTGCCCGCAGCTGCCCGTGGGCGGAGGAGAAGACCGCGCTCTGCGCTGCGGTCTCGGGACGTTCGGGTTCGTCGGCGACCGCGAAGTGGCTCATGATCCCGACGATGCGGATATCGGCAGCAGCATCAGGGTCGGTGTCAGCGGCGAGACTGTCTTCGGCGTGACGGCGCAGCCAGTCGAAGGCGCGGACGAGGGCCTCCGGGGACAGTCCGTTGCGCCCGAGTCCGGTGTCGACCTTCAGGTGGGCGCGGGCGGTGATGCCGGTGCGGCGGGCCGTCTCGGCGAGTCGGTCGAGGGAGTCGACCGTTGAGATCCCCAGCTGGATGTCGGCGCGCACAGCCTCGTCGAGGTCGGTGGTGGGCCCATAGAGCCAGGCGAGGATCTGCGCTTCGGGTCCGAGCAGGCTGCGGAGATGAAGGGCTTCGGGGATCGTGGCCACACAGAACTCGCGCCACCCGGCCGAGTAGAGGGCGGGGGCGACGAGGTCGATGCCATGGCCGTAGGCGTTGGCCTTGACGACGCATTTGAGGCGGGCGGGAGAGAGGCGATCGGCAAGGACGGCGGCGTTGCCGCACAGGGCAGCCTCGTCGATCTCGGCCCGGACGAGAGCCTCGGGGATGTCGAAAGATGTCACTGGATAAGACTACCGCCGACCCTTGCCGACCAGCAGTATCGGGACCTGCTGTCGGACCCGGACGAGGCCGATCCCACAACGGGTGCGGAGGTCCGGATCGTCATCGTGAGAATGCTCCGTCCCCGGTCAGCGACTTCGTTACGCTGGTCCCCCGCGACCGTCAGCACTTTTGGTGCCGTCGTCGCAGGTGCAGCCGACGACGCGTTCGGCGAAGACCGGCTCGACGAGTCATTCGATGAAGAAGGAGACATCATGCACACCACATCAGCCCGCACCCTCGCAATGGTGATCACGGCAGTCCTGTTCGCTGCGGTCCTCACCGTGGCCGGTCAGACCGGCCCCGCCGAGGCGGCCGCGAAGTACTGCACCGGCGTCGAGGCGAACTCGTCGGTCACTGCCGCGAAGGCCATCGAAGTCAAGCAGCGGTCGACGATCACCGCCGATATCTACCTGTGCAAGAAGTCCGGCGACCGGTACGTCCGCGACAGCGGCCCGTTTAAGGCTCGCCTCGGCCACAACGGAACGACGTCGAACAAGCGGGAAGGCGACGGGAAGACCCCGAAGGGCGTGTTCTGGATGCGCGACGGCTTCGGCACCTCGTCGAATCCCGGACTGAGCAAACCGTGGACGAAGGTCACCCGCGACCACGTCTGGGTCGACGGCGATGCAACGAAGGCCGAGGGCTACAACACGATGCAGCTGAAGTCGGAAGGGTTTGAGGGCGAATCGCTCTACCAACCGAAGCCGTACAAGTATGCCCAGGTCATCGGCTACAACGAGGCGCGCACCCCGGGCAAGGGATCGGCGATCTTCCTGCACGCGAATACGGAGTCGATGAAGACCGCCGGCTGCGTGTCGATGTACGAGTCCAGCCTCGTCAAAGCGATGAAGTGGCAGGGATCGACGAAGACGCAGATCCTCATCCACTGAGGCCGATCGAGCGGATTCAGTCCGCACCATGGATGAGTTCACTGACCACCTCGGCGAGGGCGTCGGCGAACCCGGACGCGGTCACAGCACGCCGGCCGGCCTCGTTGTGCAGCAGCACTCCGAGCCCGACCAGGCGCGCCCACTCGCGGGGCGGACGTGTCCGGTCGTCACCGTCGTAGCGTCCGTGGGCGGCGGCGATCGCGGCGAGCGTGCCGAGAATCCCGGCGAGCACGTCCCCGGACCCTGCCGTGGCGAGGCTGCCCGGCCCAGGTGTCGGTAGGACGACGTGCCCGTCGGGGGCCGCGATGACCGTGTGATGGCCTTTGAGCAGGACGATCGCACCGGTCAGCTCCGCGGCTCGCTGCGCCCACCGGATCGGGTTCGCCCCGATCCGACCCGCGGTGATGATCTCGCCGAGGAGGCGGCTGAGCAGCCGCGCCAGCTCGGCGGCATGCGGGGTGATGATGAGCGGCCGGTCGGCCAGCCAGGTGTCGGCCATCGATTCGGCGCGGGCGATCATGTCGAGGCCGCCTGCGTCGACGACGACCGGTGTGCGGTTACCGGTCAGGGCGTCGGCGACGCCCTGCACGAATTCGGACTCGGGATCGCCCGGGCCGAGGACGACGGCGTCGATGCGTCCGGACGCGCTGACCACCTCGGGGTGGAGGCCGAGAACGAATTCGGCGACGAGCGGGGAGCCGAGGTAACGGACCATTCCGGCTCCGGTGTTCACCGCCGAGGTGGTGGTGAGCACGCCCGCGCCCGGGTAGTCCTCGGAGCCGGCGAGGACCCCGGTGACACCGCGGGAGTACTTGTGCCCGGTCGCATCGGGGCGCGGGAATCCGGTGACGAGATCATCGTGATCGAGCAGCTCCGCGGTCGTCTGCCCGGGGTCGAGACCGAGTCCGATATCAATGACGTCGATGGTGCCGATGAACTCGTCCACGCGCGGATCGATGAGTTCGGTCTTGAGGCCGCCGAAGGTCACCGTGAGGTCGGCGTGGAGTCGTTTCTCTGCCCCGGTGTGGTTCGGGTCGAGGTCGGAGGGAACATCGACGGCGATGAGGCGGCCGGTGCGGTGCGGGGCCCAGTCGGCGATGAGTGCGGAGATGTGCTCGGGCAGTCCGCGCCGACCGCCGGTGCCGAGGATGCCGTCGAGGACGAGGTCCGCACGAGAGAGTTCGCTCAGGGCATCGGCACGATCGGCGTCGGACTCGGCCGTCGTGAAGGTGACGACCTGTGCCCCGGCTGCCCGTGCCGCAGCCAGCCCTTCGTCGTGAGTGCGGTCGAAGAGGGTGATGACCGTGACGGCGGCACCACGTCTCGCCCAAGGTCGGCCGCGGCGAAGAGGGC